>JABUEV010000140.1 GCA_013314865.1 Bacteroidales bacterium
GGAGGGTTTTTATTTAATGCAAAACTGGAAGCAGAATATAGAAATTTTACTGATTCCCTTTGTTTAATAACTTATTACCAATGAGTTAAGATGATTCAGATAAACATCTCTTCTGGGATCTCCTGATGATTTCAAAATTCCGTAATATTGAGCCGCAAGCTCTTCATTTCCTGTCTCCCTTGCCAGTTTGATGATTGTAAGGCATACTATGCCGGTAATACCGCCTGTCGAACTTACGGAATTATCATGCAGTTTCTTCAGAATGTCTATGGCATTTGAATAATCCCTCCTGTCTGCGAAGGCAAACGCTTCATTTAATTTATTGTTAATATCCGGGTTCAGCACAATTCCGTAAAAAGCAAAGCAGTTGTCACTGCACTCCTCAATTAAATCAATAAAATCAATACCTTTTTTTATCGGAGGGAATGTAAGCGTAAATTCAAGTTTCTCCCCCTCTTTTTTAAATCTGTGAGTCTGCGGACATACAGGTATTCCTTTGGAAGAAATCAGCCGGATTCGCGATCCGTCGGGATATATGATGTAAATATTCCTGTCGGCACAAAAGTATCCGCCCGGTATTTTGTTCTCAATGCTCATGTGGAAGACAGCACTGCCGGGCAGATATTCAATTTTTTCAATGCTGAGAGTTTCATGACTTTTGAGGGTGAAATTAGGGTTGATTATTGTCTGTCCTAATCCAGGGAAGACACATAAAGAATAAAAAAATATTATTAATATTCTTAGCTTTAACATAGATAAAATGATATTTTATGCAAGATAGAAAAATCTGAATATAAACTAAAAACTCTGTGGACTCAGGTTCTCTCTTGTGCTTAACCAGCAATGTATTTCAATGCCAAGTGTACACAAAGGGAACCTGTAGAACCACAGAGTCTATGCAACCCTTGGTCAGTTAATCTGGATTATGTCTGGAAAATCATCATCCCCGGGGTTGTCAGATAATATTAATAATCTGTATTTTGCGGATCAAAATTACACCAATTGGCGGTCCAGTTGGTATTTCCAAATGCCCCGCGGTAGGTTACCTGTGTAAAAAATGAATCTGTCAGTCTGGTGTTTGTAAACGAAGCGCCACTAAGCAATGGTGATCCGGCTGAAGGCAAAAAGTTTGGAGCTGTGAGA
This sequence comes from Bacteroidales bacterium, assembly GCA_013314865.1. Taxonomy (GTDB): domain Bacteria; phylum Bacteroidota; class Bacteroidia; order Bacteroidales; family VadinHA17; genus LD21. The sequence goes on from JABUEV010000140.1 coordinate 1,144, forward strand.
TTAAATGGATTGGCAATCTGGAGTTCGTCATTGGTGTCGAGTACCTGATTGTTCCTTATTGCGTCTTTAAACCATGCTTCAGCATCACTCATATAGGTAGTAACAAAGTTATTACCCATTCCTGCGAGTACACAATTTTCAATCTGAATGACATTAGCTGCTGCCTGTGCGGGTGAATCTCCTTTCTGACCATCAATATACAGTCCATGAGGCCATCCGGCAAAGACAGTATTATATATTGAGAGACGGGTTCCGCGACGAAGTTGAATTGCATGTCTGTAAAGCGAATTGACAGATGTTTCAGGTGTTACACGAGGTCCAAAGATGCTGCCATTAACAAATATTGCCGAGGTAAATGGTGTAAGGGTTGATCCATCAGCATCATTATCCGATTCAAAACCATTTGACTGGGACTGATCAGCACTTGCCGGATCGCGAAGGCTTAAGAAAAACTGAACCTTTCCGCTATATCCATTATCAGTATCAAAATCATCATCCCATCCTCTGAAGGCTACAAGATATTTGCAGTTTACGTTTCCACCGAACCATTCATAAGAGTCATCACCGCAATATGATACCTGAATGTGATCAATTGTTGTTCCCTTGCCTACTGAGTACAGAGTCAGTCCGTTTATTTCGCTATTCGCAGTAGCTGTAAGAGGAATGCCTGAGAACTCAATCCTGACATATTGCAGAACGCCGGAATTATCATTCGGGTCACTACCGCCATACTGCGACCCGATGCCTCCTTCTGCAATACCAACACCTGTGCCGTTATCGTGCTTATTTGTCGGGGCTTTCCCGCATAAAACCAATCCTCCCCAGTCGCCGTAGCCTCTTTGACCTTTTGGTTTGTCTGATGTGAATACAATTGGCTTGGTTTCGGTACCTGCAGCAATAATTTTCGATCCCCGTTCAATAATAAGTGTACCTTTGGTACCTGAGACTCCCTTTATAATTGTTCCGGCCTCAATAGTCAGAGTTGCGTTATTCTTGACATAGACAAATCCTGAAAGGAAATAGCGCGCATTTGCATACCATTTTGTATCAGATGTTATATCTCCGCTTACATTAATCTGCTGTCCATTGGAGGGTATGACGGTTACTTCGCATGAAGCCTGCAACAATGAGTTTTCCTGAGAAATAACCTTAATAGTTGCTGTACCTATAGCCACACCTGTAACAATACCATCTGTGACAGTTGCAACAGAGGTGTTTGTGGATTCCCAGGTAACATTCTTGTTAGTGGCATTCAAAGGATCATAAATCACTGAGAGGTTCAAAGTTGAGCCTACCATGACCTCAGCAGTAACTTTGTCGAGCTGAATTCCAGTCAAACTCACTTCTTTTTCACATGAAACGATAAGTCCAAGCAATAGAAACAGGACCGATAAATTTCTCAATTTTGTTTTCATACTTTTTTCTTTGGTTAACATTTAATCATTCTTATCAAAAATTTCTTTTTACAACTGCCTGATTTCAGGCAAAACAATAGCACCCCCGCTAAGGCGGGCAACCTTTTTCTTATTATCAAGCAACTTGGTTAAGGGAAGAATCTAACCTTCCTCTATGATTCCATCCTTTCTTTTTCAGCGGATATTACTCCGAAGGCAAAATGCTTCTATCAAAATCTCTAAATCCAACTATTATTATCTACATTTTTATTGATACTCCTAAAGAAAAATACCTGCCAGGATAAAATGCTTTTGTATTTTGCGATCTGTTAAACTGCTTAAGGCCATCACCGCCACCATTATAATTGCTCATGTTTACAGTAGCATTAACCGTTTGTTGATAGGTTATTTGCTCATTCAGCAGGTCTTTAATACCTCCTTTGACTTCTATTTTTTTACCTATTGTTTTACTGATTGTAAGGTCAATAATATTCCTTGGCAATTCATAAATATCGGGGATATCTTCCCACTCATTAGGGGAAGGTCTTCCTACTGCAACAATTCTTTTACCTATTACATTGTAAAGCGCACTCAGCATTAGTCCTCTTTTTTCATTCTGATAAAAGAGACCGGCATTTACAATAAATGGAGATTGTCCTTCAAGTGGTCTGTTCCGTGCAAGCTTACCTTCTTCAAATTGCACCCTGCTGGTGATTAGTGAGCCGTTTATAACCAGCATGAAATCCTGAAAACCACTTATAAAATCAAGTGACTTGCGGACTTCGGCCTCTAACCCTGCGCTGTAGGCTGATTTTACATTTTCAAAAGAATACTGCGTAGGGCTGTTGCCAAGTATAACCTGTTCTATAGGATTTTCAAACTTTTTATAAAATGCACCTAAATTGAATATTTCACCGGTTCCTGGATATAGTTCGTATCTTAAATCAAAACTGTGAATATATGACTGTCTGATATGAGGGGCACCATAAATACCTGCATTGAGTTCAAAATCGACATAGTAAAATGGTGCTATTTCCCTGAATTCCGGCCTGTTGACAGTCATCCCATATGCAAATCTGAATAGGCTCTCTTCGTTCAGCTTGAATGTTATATTTGCTGAGGGGAAAAGGTTAATTGTATCCCTGTCGACATCCACTTTTATAGTAGATCCCTGTTTATAACTGGAAAGTGTTTGCCTGTTTTTCTCTATCCTTAGACCGGAATAGATATTAAATCTGTTTCCTAAAGGGAAACGTGCTGAAAGATAGCCAGCCACCTGGTTGTTTGAAGCCGTATAGGAATCAGAAAGTGATGTAACCTCCATCAGCTTTATTCCATCAGAAAGGTTAATGTTTTCCGGTATAAAAATATCTTCCACAGGCAGGGTTGTCTGTCCGAAAACTGATTCGAGACTTCCTTTGGCATATCCGAAATTTCGGGCATTAAATTTCCGGTCCTTATTTTCGTAATAAAATCCGGTTCTAATTTCTGCTTTGAATCCCGACAAATCTATCTTCCTTGTATAATTGACTGAAGCTGATATGGTATTTTCATTTAAGTCGATCCACATTCTTGATTGTGATGACAGATCTGCCTGGTCGGAGAAAAGGAGAATATACTTTGTTGTATCTACCTGATCACGTATATATCTATAACGTTTAGTATCCGGTTCTTTTTTATTTGAAAATGCATATCCAAGAATCCACTCAAATCTGCTTTTGTCATTTTTTGAGCTGTGATCTCCGGCCAGCTGACCTGTGTATATTGACCGGCTCATATATCTTAGCTCATCTGAATGGATGTATCTTCCATTATTGTACCATTCCCTTCCTTCCCGCGTTGTATATCGCGATATACCTGTCTGGTTAAACAGGTTACGAAATTCAATCTTGTTTCTCTCCCCCAAGAACAATGTCGAATTATTCATGAGGGCTACTCTTGCAGAATTAGAATATTGGTTATCAATGAACTGGTTAAGAAAAGACGGCTTATCATTACTGAAATTGTAAATTGAATAGTCGTTTATCAGAATTCTGTCCGCATTGTTTGATAAACTGTATGTGATAGTGGAAGTATTACCAAAAGTACTGCGTCCCATCTGGATTTTTTTATTCAAACCTAACAGGAATTTCTGGTCAGGATAGGCTACGGATGTTATTGGTTTCCATTCATTGTTAAGTACTCTCCCCAGTGAAGTTATTTTTTCGCGGATGACTGGATTTGTCGCCGATTCATATTGATTAAGATGTAATGGCATATCCTCAGGCAATGCTCTTGATCCATTGTCAAATCCAAGCCAGTCAGTCTTACCTGGCACTTGTTTGTAAAATTTTTGAAAAGTTGAATTATCGTTTATCCCTGTACTATATGTAAAGAAAAAACCATTTTTTTCAGGCATATTCTTAGTGGAAATCTTGACAAAACCTCCTGAAAAATCAGCAGGCAATTCTGAAGATGGCGATTTAAAAATCATGATATTTTCAATCATGGAACTAGGTACAATATCAAAAGAAAAAGCCCGTACATCAGCTTCTGCACTCGGTGTTGCAGCATTGTTAAGCCAGACATTGTTGTAGCGCTGGGAGAGACCTCTGACAATAAGAAACCTGTTATCCATTATTGTTATTCCGGGCACACGTTTTACAACCTCGGATGCATCTTTATCAAGAGTTTTTGATATCTGTTGACCTGATATTCCTGTCGAAACAAATGCACTGGCTTTTATATCAGTAATTACTGATATTTCAGTATTCGTACGCCTGACCGCTGATACTGTAATGTCTCCAAGGGAAACAAGTTCCTCTTCAAGCTCAACATCGATTTGTCTGACCATGCCCGGTTCAACAATAACATTCTCTATAATAACTGGTTTATATGATACATAAGAAAACTTAAGTGCATATTTCCCGGGTTTTAAATTTGTAAAAGCAAACCGGCCTTCTATATCTGTTGATACGCCGGTTACTGTTCCTTCAAGAATGACTGTTGCACCTATCAGGCGCTCACCGTTGTTTTTGTCTGAAACGTGACCGCTAATTGATCCATTCTGGCCATTTAAATGACTTATTGTCAATAATATCAACAAAATAAAACTAGCTGATTTTTTGATGATTTTTTTCATAGTTTCTAAATAATGATTTTCCAGATTATATCCGTTGCAAAGATCAGCCAAAACTTGCAGGCAAGCAGTTACAAATCGTTGAAGGTTTAATTACAATCATGTTACATTTTACCGGGGTTTTGTAATAAAAATGTAATATAATTATCCACTATTTGCTTATACCTTTGTATGAAGGCAATCTGAATAAACTCAGAAAACTTTTTATCAACTATGGACAACAAAAACAAAAGAATTCTGATAGTTGACGACGAGGAAGATCTATGTGAAATTCTTCAATACAACCTGGGCAATGCCGGGTACCAGACCGAAGTAGCTCATTCTGCTGAAGAGGCTTTGAAAAGGGCGGTCGACACCTTTGACCTTATCCTTCTGGACGTAATGATGGGCCCAATGTCCGGATTCAAACTGGCAGACAAGATCAGGAAGGAGATGAAAAGCAGTGTGCCTATTATATTTCTTACGGCAAAAGACACTGAAAATGATATTCTGACAGGCTTCAGCCTGGGGGCTGATGATTATGTGGCCAAACCTTTTTCTGTTAATGAATTAACAGCCCGCGTAAAAGCAGTCCTCAAACGGGCCAGGAATGAAAAGTCAAAAAACACTGCTCCTCTGCGCTACGGAGACATTGAAATTGACACAGGTAAAAAGAGAGTTATCATAAATGACGAAAAAGTGGAAATCAAAGACGCGTCCCACCTCTGGGGTAAAAATGTCTGGGAAGCAACCCTTTCTCTAAAAGAAACCTTGGGTAAAAACGTCCAGGTATCAGCCATCGGGCCGTCCGGCGAAAACCTGGTGAGATACGCGGCTATCATCAACAACCTTAAGCGCGCTGTGGGACGAGCCGGCATGGGGGCGGTAATGGGAGCCAAGGGCCTGAAGGCCATCGTGATCGTGCCCGGCAGCCATCGTCCTGCGCCCGCCCACCCGGAGCGCTTCCGTAAGGCGGCAGCCGAGTTCCACCGCCTGCT
>JABUEV010000141.1 GCA_013314865.1 Bacteroidales bacterium
ACTTTCAAATTTAAAGGAAGTCTCTGCCATTTACGGTGATCTTGACAATATGACTGTTCTTGAAGAAGGGGTAAGGGGGTGTGATACTGTTTTTCACCTTGCAGCTTATGCCAAACCATGGTCAAAGGATAAAACTCTTTCATACCGGGTTAATGTTACCGGCACGGAAAATCTTCTCAAGGCTTCCCAGAAGGAAGGTATAAAAAGATTTATCTTCACCTCTTCAGCTGCAGTAATAGGACCTTCGCCGGCAACTGAGCCAGTAGATGAAGAATTTGCACGGACAGTGCCTTATTACAACGAATATGAAACGACCAAGGCTGAAGCTGAAGAGCTTGTGAGGGCTTACGGCATGAAAGGAATGGAGACAGTTATAGTGAATCCTCCGAGAGTTTACGGACCGGGTCCGGTTAATGAAAGTAATTCACTTACCAGAATAATAAAGCTTTATTACCTTGGAAAGTGGCGCATTATGCCAGGGAATGGCAAATGTATCGGAAATTATGTGCTTGTGGATGACGTAGTTAACGGCCATCTGCTGGCGGCTTTAAAAGGAAAGTCCGGCGAACGGTATATCCTTGGCGGAGAAAACCTGACATTTAAACAGTTTTTTGATATTTTATCTGAAGTTACTGGAAGAAGACGAAAACTGATAAGTTTTCCGGTATGGCTTATGATAGCAGTCGCCTCCATAATGGAATGGCAGGCAAATATTACCGGCATTCCTCCTCTGATAACTGCTTCATGGGTGAAGAAGTATCTGAATCACTGGTGCTTAAGTAGTGAAAAGGCAGTAAAGGAGCTTGGTTATAGTATAACTCCTTTCAGTGAGGGAGCTAAAAAAACTATTGACTGGCTCAAAAAAAACGGTGAACTGAAATGAACCACACATATGCTGTTGTAACAGGAGCAAGCTCCGGACTTGGGAAAGCCCTGGCGGAGGAATTGGGAAAAAGGGGTTACGGACTTCTTCTTGTGGCACTGCCCGGAACAGGACTGGCAGATCAGGCAACCATTTTAAGCGAAAAATATAACATACCGGTTCAAATTATTGAAGCTGACCTAATTAACCCGGAGACTCCTCATGAGATACAAAAGTATGTTTCAAAATTGAATCTGACTGTTGGCATATTGATAAACAATGTGGGAATAGGTTATGGAGGGGAAATAGGAGATTATACTGATGCCGCTATCAGGGAGAGCATAATGCTTAATGTCAGTTGTACCACCCTTATGATAAACAAATTTATCAGGGAACTTAAGCAGAGAGAAAAGGCTTATATTTTGAATATTGGCAGTTTCGGGGGATTTCTGCCTATGCCCTACAAGAGTATTTATTCAGCCACAAAATCATATATCTATTATTTCTCACTTGCAATAAGGCAGGAGTTACGCGGTACAAATGTGAGTGTCAGTGTAGCAATGCCGGGGCCCATTCTGACGAACAATAAGGTAAGAGAACGGGTCAGAACGCAGGGTTTTATTTCAAAATCAAATTTAATTGATGCCGACAAGGCAGCAAGTTATATTCTAGACAGAATGTTCAGACGAAAAGGAGTTATAATCCCCCGCTGGTCCATCAGGGCAGGCTATTTAATTGCCTCCTGCATACCCTACCGGATTTTGCTGGCTGTTCTTGGCAAACTTTTCAAAGGTGTTAACTGATCTAAATTCAAAGATATTTTAATTGAAGGTGCGCAGCAGGATGTTAAATCATTTATTTTTTCTTTTTATCCAGGAATGCAGAGATCATATCGAGCGGTACAGGGAAGATGATAGTGGAGCTCTGTTCCGATGCCACCTCTGTAAGTGTCTGTAGAAACCTCAGTTGAAGGGCTGTAGGGTTTGAGCTTATGATATTGGCAGCATCTGATAAGCGCTGACTTGCCTGGAATTCTCCTTCGGCATGTATAACCTTTGCCCGGCGTTCCCTTTCAGCTTCAGCCTGTTTTGCCATTGCACGCTGCATTTCCTGCGGAAGATCAATATGTTTCTCTTCAACATTCGATACTTTAATTCCCCAGGGCTCAGTCTGATGATCAATTATCTTCGCCAGTTCGCGGTTGATCTTTTCACGTTGTGACAGAAGCTCGTCAAGTTCTGACTGACCAAGTATACTTCGCAGGGTTGTCTGTGATAACTGTGATGTGGCAAAAAGATAGTTTTCGACTTCAACAATAGCTTTATCAGGCTGTATGACCCGGAAATATACCACAGCATTAACTTTTATTGAAACATTGTCTTTTGTAATTACGTCCTGGGTGGGCACATCCATGACAACGGTCCTTAGACTTACCTTTACCATACGGTCAATGACCGGTATCAGAAATATTATCCCCGGTCCTTTAACTGCAATAAGCCTTCCCAGCCTGAAGACTACTCCGCGCTCATACTCGCGCAGGATCCGGATTGCACTTGCAAGGATAATTAACAGAAATACAATGCCGGTTATTAACAATACATAGGATACCTGTTCCATAATGACCTCCTTGATTTTATTTTGATTTACTAACTATTAATTTAAGATTTGAGACTCCGGTCACTTTGACCTTTGAACCCTGACTAATAAAACCATCTGGACTTTCGGCATTCCAGATCTCGCCATGGACACTTACCTGTCCTTCCGGATCCAGATTGCTTATTGCCTCTCCGGTTTCCCCAACCATGCCTTCTATTCCGGTGGCTGGTTTACGGCTTTGAGCTTTTATTCCAAAACCTATGGCAAATATGAAAAAGGCAGTGGTGAGAATGACAATAACCATTATTACCTGCCAGGATATTTTTATTGCTTCAAGCGTCGATTCAGAATCTATTAACATAATTGATCCAAGAATTAATGATATTACTCCGCCTATTGTCAGAAGACCATGGCTTACTATTTTAATTTCCGCTATAAAAAGAATTAGAGCAAAGATAATCAAAGCCAGTCCGGCATAATTCACGGGAAGGGTATGCAATGAGTAGAAAGCTACTATTATACTTATTCCTCCTATCACACCCGGGAATATTGCACCCGGATTATATATTTCAAACAGGATGCCGTACAGGCCAATCATGAATAAAATATAAGCAATGTTCGGGTCGCTGAGCAGATCCAAAAGTTTTTGCCTGAAATTCATCTTTATGCTGATAACCTCAGCATTTTTTGTATTCAATACTTTTGATCCTGAAGGGAGGACAACCTCTTTTCCGTCGATTTTATCAAGAAGGTCCTCGACCGACACAGCTATAAGGTCTATTACATTCTCCTTCAGGGCTTCAGTTTCGGTTATTGACAGGCTTTTTCTTACAGCATCTTCTGCCCAGTTGATGTTCCGGTTGCGTTTTTCACTGATTGTTCTGATAAAAGCTGCAGCGTCATTGGTGGCCTTTTCGTTCATTATGGAGTCCTGTTGCCCTTGAAGAGTCACAGGATGGGCTGCCCCGATGTTTGTTCCGGGGGCCATAGCCGCAATATGGCCGGCCAATGTTATAAAGACTCCTGCTGACGCAGCCTGAGAACCGCCGGGATATACATAAACAACGACAGGAATATCTGAATCAAGAATATCAGTTACAATAACACGGGTCGATTTCAGCAACCCTCCGGGAGTATTTAGAATTATAATAAGGCATTCAGCATTGGCTCCGAGTGCCTGCTCAATGCCGGAATGAATATATTCTGCAGTCGACGGGTTTATAGTGGCATCAACCGTTATCACCACAGCCTTTCCTTTTATTGTATCAGATTCAGCCTGGTATTTGTTGCCAAAGCCGGAAACAGCAATAAAAAAGAGTATGATATGAAGAAAAAAGCTTCGCATTATTGATGCCGGATAACAGTAAAAATCCCCGGTAATACGGTTTAAAAATCAATTAATAATCCATTTCTCCTTCAAAAGGATAAATGCTTATTAATATCAAATTTAGCTTAATTCATCAATATTTCATAATTTTATTCTTCCGGAAGCAGAGCGTTACTGATGCGGCTCTGAAAATCCAAACTGCCATAGAGTGAACTGTTTACAGAGATAAGTTCACGACATTTTACAGGCTCTTTTGGAGCAACCTGTATTTAACCCGGCAACAGGCTGTTAAATAAAGGACAGTAAACCCAATACGGAGCAGTATAAAAGTATCAGTGTTACTAATTCAATAGAATGCAGAGAGCTATGAAAGTAAGAGCACCAATAATAGCCACAATAAGTCCGGGTTTTTTCTTCCTGCAGATATAAAATATCATCAGAAATCCGGTAATTGAAACGATCATCATAATGATCGCTGATATATCCATTACCCTTGACCATCCGGGCCCGGTATCCCGTCCTTTATGCAGATCATTCAAAGCAGTTACAAAGCCTGCCGAGGTTGCAGTCACTTCATATGATCCTGACGACCTGTCAATAAAAACATCAGCCCGGTAACCCGGCCCGGTGAACGATATTGAGCATTCGGTTTCATCGATGCGAAAATCAGTAACCCTGCCCCTGATTTGATGATTTTTCCTTATCAATTCAGATATTTTTACAGTATCTGCAGGTGCTGAGTTGTCAACTGAAATAAGGGATTGATCTATGGTTCCGGAATAGGAGCTAATTTTTTGCTTCCCTTCAGTCCATCCGGGATGATTAAGTGTTATGCCTGTGAATGCAAAGAAGAATAATGCTGCAAAACCGAACATTGAGAGATAGAGATGCAGCCATCTGAGCAGTGAATTAAAATTTCTTATTGGCATTGTGGCTATAATGATGCATTCATTTTTTCAACTTTGCGGTATTCAATTACGGCCGAAGAGACCTCAGTTCCTGGAGGCAGTTCAAAACGCTGTGATTCGCCATTCAGCTCAACCTGCTTTCTGATAAGCTGATACGTTCCATGCTCCCTTACAACTTCAATGCAGACAGAATATTTACCAGGATTTCTTTGATTACCCTGGTCGTCTTTTCCATCCCATTTGAATGAATATTTTCCAGCAGGACGTGTGGCACTGGTAACTGACTGCATAAAGTCATTATTCTGAATTCTGGAAAGATTCTTGGCATACCATCTTCTGAGATCTGGCAGCCATCTGTAATTATTAAACCATAAGGCCAGGGTGCGGATTGATTCTCCGTTCTCATCTTCCACCCAGACGGCGACATAAGGACGCAGATACCTTCCTTCGAACCTTGCCAGTTCAATATCAATAAGCAATTCAAATTCTGAATCTGTATTCTCAGCTTTTGACATTGAATTTCCCCTATCAGCAATCTTAACCGATTTGTCTTGAATTTCATATTTGTCCCACCCGTCACTTTCGATACGCCGGCCCGATCGTGTCAGAATCAGATATTCAATATCTTCCATTTCCCGTGCGAGTTCCACACTCTCTTCAGGAGACAAAATGTTAAAAGCGGTGGCCAGGGCTCCTGCATCTGTAGCATTATCAGCCACGACGGTAGCGCTTATTACCTCCTGTGAGGGGATGGCAGTACGCGCATCAATGATATGTGAATACCACTCATTGCCTATCTGGAATCCTCGCCTGTAGTTTCCGCTGGTGGCAATTGCCTTGTTGTCAATCCTGATTGTAGCTGCAGGATTATCGTTTTCTGTAGGGGCAAGCGGGTCAGTAATCTTAATTACCTCTTCCGAAGGGCCTGCAGTAACAATGTCTCCGCCAATATTGATAAGCGCAGATCTGATGCCGGGGACGTCCATCAAAGCTTCAGATGCTTTGCTTATTATAAAACTTTTCACAAAAGTGTTGAGAACAAGGGGTTCAGTTGAAAGATGCCTGGCTGAGTGATTTTCATAATCAAGTTCCCAATGGTCTTTGCTCATTTCAGCCACTGCCTGTTCAAGTTTTTCTTTTTCCGGTAAGCTGTTTTTCTGTGCGGCCTGTGACCACAGGTCGATTGCAACTGCCGCAGCAGGATTTAAAGCACCGCCTGTTTTTTCCCTCCACTGGTCAAAAAGAGCTAATACCTCAAAAAGTTCAGGTGATACAGGGACATCAACGTTATAAGTATTCTGCCAGTGCCTGAATTCACTTTCCGGGTCATATGTGCTTAATATAGATGCCAGCCTGTCAATTTCCTCCAATGCTGTCTGCCCTGCCTCTTCAGCCTCATTCTCCGAAGTAGCAGATACTTTTAACATAAATGAAGTTCCAAGAACATTCTCATAATTGAAGCTGTAAACCTTATATAAATCAGGTGAGTCCGATGATGAGACCACAAAGAGAATTAAAACAGCTATAATTGTAATAAGTCGGTTCATAATAAGCCTTTTTTATTTCTGACAATCGTGACAGTCAAAATATTCCGCATCTGAATTAACTCGCTCATGAAAAAATGTATGCTTTTAATCCGATGCAAATAGTATGCAAATTGTCATTGGCTTAAACAATCGAAAGTCAGTATTGGTTTAATGCAGGAGAATCTTATGATTTGGTCAGACTTTCACATCACAGATCTGCAGGTTATTTAAGGTATATTTCCGATTTAATCCGACTCATGCTTAAAGTCTTCAGGTTCAATATGTACTGTAGCAATAATACCGAAAAGAGTGAATATTTTGTTTTCAATTTCCGTGGCAATTTTATGTCCGAG
>JABUEV010000142.1 GCA_013314865.1 Bacteroidales bacterium
TGTACCGCAAGATGACCTGCTTATAGAGGAGCTTACGGTATACCAGAATCTCTATTACAATGCAAAGCTCTGTTTTGGAGGGTACAGTGAGGATGAGCTTAATGCCACGGTGGAAAAGGTTCTTAAAGACCTCGGTCTGTATGATATTAAAGATTTTCAGGTTGGAGATCCTCTAAACAAAATGATAAGCGGAGGACAGAGAAAAAGGCTCAACATAGGTCTTGAATTAATGAGGGAACCTGTAATCCTTCTGATCGATGAACCGACTTCAGGCCTTTCTTCATCCGACTCTGAAAAGGTGATGCAGCTGCTCAAAAATCAGGCACTCAGGGGAAAACTTGTATTCGCAGTGATTCACCAGCCCTCTTCCGACATTTTAAAGATGTTTGACAGATTGTGGATTCTTGACAAGGGTGGCTATATGATCTATGACGGAGACCCTGTGGAAGCCCTTGTCTATTTCAAGACTGAAACATCGCAGGCAAATGCAGCTGAAAGCGAATGCCCCAACTGCGGGAATATTGACACTGAAAACATACTGCATATAGTTGAGGTTAAGGTCATCGACAACTCCGGCATGGAAGGTAAAGAAAGGCAGATAAGCCCTTCTGAATGGTATGAAAAGTACCGGAGAAAAATGATGGCCATAATTGACGGACAGCCAGCAAAAGCAGAAATACCTAAAAGCAATTTCAAAGTCCCGGAGAAACTGGAGCAGATCAAAACTTTTCTCAAAAGGAATGTAAAAAGAAAACTGGCTGACCGCCAGTACATGTTGCTTACTCTTCTTGAAACTCCTCTCCTTGCGCTGATACTGGGATTTATCTCAAAATACAGTGAAAACGGTGTGTATGTCTTTTCAGCAAATAAGAATTATTACATCTTTCTCTTTATGTCTGTAATCGTAGCCCTGTTTATAGGGCTTACGGTGAGCGCTGAAGAGATTTTCAGGGACAGGAAGATTCTTGAAAGGGAAAAATACTTGAATATAAGCAGGTTGAGTTACTTGCTTTCAAAAATTGCTTTCCTTTTCCTGCTGTCGGCAATCCAGTCATTGTTCTTTGTTATTGTTGCCAATAATCTTCTTGAGGTAAAAGGAATGTATTTTCAGCAATGGCTTATTTTGTTTTCAACGGCTTGTTTTGGTAACATTCTGGGACTCAATATTTCATCAGGAATGAGAACTGCGGTGAGCATATATATTCTCATTCCCCTTCTCCTTGTGCCGATGCTTATACTGGGCGGAGCAATGATAAGATTTGATGATCTGCACAAGTCGATGACACGAAAGGTCTATGTTCCTGTGATAGGAGATATAATGGCCACAAGATGGGCTTATGAGGCTCTTATGGTTGAAATGTTCAAGAGCAACAGGTTTGAAAAGCCATTTTTTGAATATGACATGGAGATCAGTCATTATGACTGGGTCGCTTCATTTCTTCTTCCCGCTCTGAGAGTTAAGGTCGATGAATGCAGGATAGCAGGTAATGACCCCAGATACCGGTATCAGGTCGAAAATAATCTGGCAAAAATCAGTTATCATATAGATGAACTGACTGCTCTGACTAACATTGTTCCGGGAAAATGGAAGGAAAACCTCTATTATACCAAATTTAACAATTACACAGCAGAAGCTGTAAGGGTTTTTCTCGACAGCGTCAGATCAGATATAAGAGCTCACAGCCGTGCAGTTTCACTCAGGCGGGATTCACTATACAATGAAATAAAAAATCAAATAGGGGAAGAGGGAATAACAAAACTCAGGAATGAGAATTACAATGAAAATATAGCCAATGTAGTGTTGAACAGACTGCATACAAATAAGATTTATGATTCTGAAAAAAAGTTCATTCAAAAAGCTGATCCTGTTTTTATGAAACCGGGTTCGAGATACGGACGGGCTCATTTTTATGCACCCTATAAACAACTTGGCAGCCTGAAAATTGAAACTCTGATTTTTAATGCACTGGCAATCTGGTTGATGATCTTAGTGCTGTTTGTTACTCTTTACTATGATGTCCTGAAACGGTTCATAGTATTACTTGAGTCTCTGAACATCCCGATCTGGAGAAAATTCGGCAGGGAATTACTGCAGGGTTAGATCTGCCTGCTAGTTTTTGAAATCATGGAAAGAGTAAGACCCAAGAAAAGGCTTGGACAGCATTTCCTTAAAGACAGGAATATTGCTGAAAAAATTTCAAATTCCCTGACAGGTGATGGTTATCATTCTGTCCTTGAAGTTGGGCCGGGGACAGGAATTCTGACAGGTCTTCTTCTGAAACGTAATTTCCGGGATTTCAGGGTAATTGAAATAGATGAAGAATCTGTTGCATATCTTAAAGAACGCTTCCCTGAATTCAAAAACATTATAAGCGGAGACTTCCTTGAGCTTGATATAGATGCTCTATTTTCAGAACCGATTGCAATCATAGGTAATTTCCCATATAATATCTCATCACAAATCTTCTTCAGAATTTTAAAATACAGGAATATAATCCGGGAAGTATGTTGCATGGTACAGAAAGAAGTTGCAGAAAGGATTTGTGCAGGTCCCGGCTCCAGGACATACGGCATTCTGAGTGTTCTCATCCAGGCTTTTTATTCTGCTGAATATCTTTTCTCCGTTTCACCATCAGTTTTTGCACCTCCACCTAAGGTATTATCAGGGGTGATGCGTATGAAAAGGAACAGTCAGTCAGGACCTGGATGTAATGAAGAACTTTTTTTCAAGGTAGTGAAGACCTGCTTCAACCAGCGGCGTAAGATCCTGAGAAATTCACTTAAAAAAGCTTTCCGGATCACTAATGAAGATTATCCACTTCTCAGTTTAAGGCCCGAGCAACTGTCAGTTGCGGAATTTACAGACCTGACAAACTGGATAGAAGAGAACTTTATAAAATCAGAATGAGAATCCTATTGCATCAACCGGATTCATTTTTGCCGCTGAGAGGGCAGGAGCATATCCAGCAATGATTCCAATAATCGCAGAGATGACTATTCCAAGGACTATATTGGCAACTGTCAGATGCATCTTTAGCTCGTACAGGTAATTTATTGCCAGGGTGCCTGTGAAAACCAACAGCAGTCCCAGAATGCCGCCCAGAACAGAAAGCATTACCGATTCAGTGAGGAACTGCTGAAGAATAAAAAACTTCTTTGCACCCAGTGCTTTCTGGATACCTATTATGTTGGTTCTTTCCCTTACTGACACAAACATTATGTTTGCAATGCCGAATCCTCCCACAAGGATTGAGAATCCTCCTATTATCCATCCGGCAAGATTGATTCCCCTGAAGACAGCAGAAAAACCCTGGGTCAGCATGCTTGCCCTGTTCAGAGAGAAATTTGACTGTTCTCCCGGTTTCAGCCTGCGTGAGGCTCTGAGTACCATTGTCAGATCATCACTAAGTTCCTGAACAGGCACCCCCGGCCTGGCCCTTACAATAAGCTGGGTATCGTTGGACCTTGATCTGAGGTTTATAAAACTTCTGCCGAATTTAAGAGGCACTATAGTGATCTGGTCAATATTACTTAGGCTTATGCCTCCTTCTCCCTCCTTCTTCAGTACTCCTATTATTTGTGCCTTAAAATTTGCTATTGAAACTTCTTTTCCGACAGGATCTGTATTTTCAAAAAGTCTTTCAGCAATTTCAGCCCCCAGAACTGCAACATTTGCTCCGCTAGTAAATTCATTCGGTGAGAAATAGCGCCCGGTTGCAATCTCAAAAGTCACAACCTTTTCCAGGTCTTCAGTAACTGCAGCAATTACAGCATCATTGGCAACATTGTTTCTGAATTTTATTTTATCGGATTTTGCTGCAAGAAATGACACCGCAGCTGCCTTTGATGACTTTTCTGTGACAGCCCTGTAGTCGTCAAGTGTCAATGAAGGCCACCTTATTATGTTCCACCATTCAATGTTAGGATCAAAAGACCATGGAAATTTCTGAACATAAATCACATTGTCTCCCATAGAATTTATGCTGTCGCGGATTGACTTCTCCATCCAGTCAAGAACCGTGAATACGGTAATTATTGAAAAAATACCAATGGTAATTCCAAAAAGAGAAAGAAATGTCCGCAGTTTATTGACAAATACTGAATTAATTGCAAACAGGAATCCTTCCTTCAGGAGACGCAAAAACAACCTGCTTTCTTTTATCATTGTAAAATAATAAAGATACGAAAATACTCAGTTCTAAGTTATATTCAATATTTGTCTGTATCAATTGTTGGAAAAATTTATCTAATTTTAACCGCCTGAAAAACACTGCCAATATAATTTAATCAACACAAGGGGAATGAAGGATAAAAGAATTAAAAGCGCATTGATATCAGTATATTACAAAGACCGGCTTGAAGAAATTGTCAGATTGCTTGCCGGCCTTGATATCCGGATTTTTTCAACAGGGGGCACTTATTCTTTCATAAAAGAGCTTGGAATAGATGCTGAGACAGTTGAATCACTCACCACATATCCTTCAATTCTTGGAGGGCGGGTAAAGACTCTGCATCCGTCAGTTTTTGGTGGCATACTTGCCCGTCGTGAAGATCCGGGCGATCAGGGACAACTTCAAAAATACAAAATTCCGGAGATTGACCTGGTTATTGTAGATCTTTATCCTTTTGAGGAGACAGTTAAGTCATCCGGTAATGAGGAAGAAATAATTGAAAAAATTGATATAGGAGGCATTTCACTTATCAGAGCCGCTGCAAAAAATTTCAATGACGTATTGGTCATTTCAGACAGAAGCCAGTATGATCGTCTGATAGAGCTTCTTAAGACAAAGAAAGGGTTTACATCACTTGACGACAGGCGCCGTTTTGCAGCCGAATCCTTCATGAGGTCGTCGCATTACGACACTATGATATTCAGATATTTTAATGAAAAGGAAAAAGTTAATGTCTTCAGAGAAAGCATTAATTTATCCTATCCATTGAGGTACGGTGAAAATCCCCATCAGGCAGGACTGTTCTATGGCAATTTAGACGCAATGTTTGAAAAGCTTCATGGCAAGGAAATTTCATACAATAACCTTCTTGATATTGATGCGGCAATCGATCTTATTGATGATTTCAGCGAAACAACATGTGCAATAATAAAACATAACAACGCATGCGGAGTTGCCTCGCGGGAAAATCTTCTTACAGCGTGGAAAGATGCACTGGAGTGCGATCCGATTTCGGCATATGGCGGAATTATAATAACAAATTCAACTGTTGATGAAACAACCGCTTCAGAAATTGATAAGATCTTTTTTGAGATAATTATTGCCCCCTCCTTCACTGACGGATCTATTGAACTGCTGAAAAAGAAGAAAAACAGGATAATTCTTGTGAGGAAGGGATTTAAGAAGCCTGCTTATAGTTTCAGGAGTGTGCTTAACGGTGTTTTATGGCAGGAGAGAGACCTTAAAACCGAGACCATAAGCGATCTGAAGGTGGTAACATCAAGACAACCGACTGCTGAAGAGATGGAAGACATGCTCTTTGCCAACAAGATAGTAAAGCACAGCAAGTCAAATGCAATTGTGCTTGCGAAGAACAAACAGCTTTGCGCGAGTGGTGCCGGACAGACTTCAAGAGTGGATGCGCTGAAACAGGCTATTGAAAAAGCCGTCAGTTTCGGATTTAATCTTTCAGGTGCCGTTATGGCATCGGATGCATTTTTCCCTTTCCCCGACAGTGTTGAAATTGCACATAAAGCAGGAATTACTGCCGTCATTCAACCCGGAGGATCTGTCAGGGACCAGGAATCGGTTGATTATTGTTCAGCCAATAATGTTGCAATGGTATTCACCGGAACAAGACATTTTAAACATTAACAAATAATATCTCATTATATGGGACTTTTCTCATTTTTAACACAGGAAATTGCAATAGATCTCGGAACAGCCAACACTGTCATAATTCATAACGACAAGATAGTTATTGACGAACCCTCAATTGTGGCTATCGATAAGAATACCGGAAAACTGATAGCTATAGGTGAGGCTGCCCGGCAGATGCATGGTAAAACCCATGAAAATATCAGAACCATCAGGCCTTTGAGAGACGGGGTAATAGCTGACTTTAATGCTGCTGAGCTGATGATTAGGGGAATGATTAAAATGATTAACACCGGTCCCCGTTTTTTTACACCTTCACTTAAAATGGTTGTAAGTATCCCTTCAGGAAGTACCGAGGTTGAACTCCGGGCTGTACGCGACTCTTCAGAACATGCTGGCGGAAGGGATGTGTACATGATATACGAGCCTATGGCAGCTGCTATTGGAATCGGACTTGATGTTGAAGCTCCGGAAGGATGTATGGTGGTGGATATCGGAGGAGGGACGACCGAAATTGCAGTTATCGCTCTTGGCGGAATTGTCTGTAATAAATCAATTAGAATTGCCGGTGATGGCTTTACAGCTGATATCCAGTCGTACATGAGACACCAGCATAATATAAAGATTGGAGAAAGAACAGCGGAGGATATCAAGATTGCTGTGGGGGCAGCTCTGCCGGATATTGACAATCCTCCTCCCGACTATATTGTCAGAGGACCAAATATCATGACATCACTTCCT
>JABUEV010000143.1 GCA_013314865.1 Bacteroidales bacterium
TAACGCCATGATGCGTTCCCTGGCTGTCCTTGTTCCCATGGCTTTCTGCTTTCCAATCGCTTCCTCTCCTCCTCCCAGCAGAATCCGGCTACGCTTCTCGTGAAGTTCCTTTATCTTTTTTTCCAGTGGCATAATTACTGTGATTTATTTACCTGATAAAACAAAGGGTGCAATTTTAAGAAATTGTTTGATTTTTCAAACTATTTTGGGGCAATTATATACAGAACAAATCCGATAGCAAGATAAATTAAGTTAGGTATCCACATGGCGATCATCGGTCCCAGGTCTCCCTTAAGCGAGAACTGAGATGCAAATTGCTGAAAGAGTATATACGAAAAACTAAGGGCAAGTCCTATCCCGATATTCATTCCTATTCCTCCGCGCGCTTTTTTTGATGAAAGGGAAACACCAATCAATGTAAGGATAAAGACTGCAAAGGGATTTGCAAAACGCCGGTGTTTCTCTATCAGAAACAGTTTCAGCTCATCAGATCCCTGAAGTTTCAACAGGTCAATATATTCATTCAGCTCATTGTATTTCATTGTTCCGACAAAACCCGGATCGCGTGAAAAATCTTCAGGCCGGAGTATCAGTGCAGTATCTATCTGACTGCCTGAAGTTATTGTTTCTC
This sequence comes from Bacteroidales bacterium, assembly GCA_013314865.1. Lineage (GTDB taxonomy): Bacteria > Bacteroidota > Bacteroidia > Bacteroidales > VadinHA17 > LD21. The sequence goes on from JABUEV010000143.1 coordinate 632, forward strand.
CCATTTCATTAATATCCCTGCGGTAATAATTTATTGCCTTCCATTTCTGTGTTGCGGTGTCCCATCTCACTACAGCCGCCATAAGTTTTGACACAAGTCTGCCCTGGTCGTCAAATCTTTCTATAGTAAAATTTCTTCCTGATTCACTTATTGGATTGAAAGATTCCATGTACACATTCATATTCTTTGATACCTGTCTGTGAATATTCATAACAGGGACCCGTCTGCTCGAAGACCTGTAGTATTTATCTTCAAAGCTCATCCGCTTCAGGTTTGCCTGCGGAATGACAAAATTTGTAAGCAGGAAGGTAAATACTGCTATGACAAGTGCTGATATGAAATAGGGCAGCATCATTCTCCTGTAGCTCATGCCTGTGTTAAGAATGGCAATTATCTCGGTGTTAGTGGCCATTTTGGAAGTGAAAAAAATAACCGAGATAAACACAAACAGCGGAGCAAACAGCACTGCAAAATAGGGAATAAAATTCATATAATAATCGAACACCACTGCCCTGAAGGGAGCCTCTTTCTCCATGAAGTTGTCAATCTTCTCGGCAAAGTCAAAGACAACTGCAATCAGCAGGATTAATACAAGGCTGAAAAAGAAGGTTCCAAGGAACTTTCTGATTATATAGACATCGATAATTTTGATTTTCGATGCCTTTATAAACGCTCTGAAAGGCTTTTCACCATTTTTTGTTTCCATTGTCTGAAATTCCCTTCTTCAATTTTTCTTCTTGCCTCTTCAACCAGTCCGGTATAGAATGAAAGATTATGAATACTGGCTATCTGTGCTCCCAGTATTTCTCCTGAAATTACAAGGTGACGTAGATATGCCTTTGAATACCTGCGGCTGACAGGTGATTTGCCTTCAGGATCCACCGGGTCGTGGTCATTAGTCCATTTCTTGTTCCTGATATTTATGATTCCCTTTCCTGTAAACAGCATCCCGTTTCTTCCGTTTCTTGTCGGCATCACACAGTCGAACATATCAATGCCCCTTTCAATTGCTTCAAGAATATTGACCGGAGTGCCTACACCCATAAGGTAACGTGGTTTATCTTCCGGAAGTATTTCATTTACTGTTTCTATAATCCTGTACATTTCCTCTGCCGGCTCACCCACCGACAGCCCCCCGATTGCATTTCCTGCCATTCCAGCTGAAGCAGCCTTTTCAGCCGAAATCTTCCTCAGGTCATCGAAGGTACTCCCCTGTACTATAGGAAACAGAAGCTGTTCATAATCCCAAACCGGAGGTGTATTTCTGAAATGCTCAACAGCCCTGTCGAGCCAGGCATGAGTAAGATTTAATGATTTTCTGGCATATCTGTAGTCGCAAGGATAGGGAGTGCACTCATCAAGAGCCATGATAATGTCGGCACCGAATATCCGCTGAATATCTATTACATTTTCTGGTGTAAAGAAGTGTTTTGAGCCGTCAATATGTGATCTGAAAGCTGCTCCTTCCGGCGTCAGCTTTATATTTGCGGCAAGTGAAAAGATCTGATATCCTCCGCTGTCAGTCAGTACAGGGCGTTCCCAGCTCATAAACCTGTGTAATCCTCCTGCCTTCCTTATGACATCTGAACCGGGCCTCAGGTAAAGATGATATGTATTCCCCAGAATTATTCTGGCATTAATGTCTTCAGCAAGGTCGCGGTGTAAAATACCTTTAACCGTCCCTGCAGTTCCTACAGGCATGAATACCGGAGTCGGAACATCTCCATGAGCTGTCCTTAACAGGCCGGCCCTTGCCTTGCTTTCTTTGTCCTTTGCCTGTATTGTGAAGATTGACTGCATCTATCAAATAATTCCGGAGCACAAAGGTAAGTTATATGAACTGCTTAAAAAACTTAATGCAATAATTTTTAACCCGGAATTCCCGTTTTGATATCTGATTGTTGAAAACTCTCTTTCTGAATAAGATTAATCTTTTTCATATTTGCTGATTATAAGAAAGTCAAATGACGACATACTGGGATAACTCAATCCTTCTGATCCTGTTTATTCTGTTCAGTCTTTCCGCTGTCATACAGCTTTTTTATTACCTGTATTTCTTCCTGTCACTCTGGTTTTACAAACATACGTCGGACGGTAACGACAAGCCTCCTGTGTCGGTAATAATCTGTGCAAGAAATGAAGAAAAGAACCTGAAGGAGCATCTTCCTGCTATTCTTGAGCAGGATTATCCGGATTATGAAGTGATTGTGGTCAATGACTGCAGTGAAGACGGGACATATAATGTTCTGGGTGAATACCTGCAACGCTACCCGCGCCTTAGAGTGTCAAACTTAAGCAAGGATCCAAAATTTACCCATAACAAGAAGTTTGCCCAGTTCATCGGGGTGAAAGCTGCAAAGAATGAATTTCTTCTGTTCACTGACGCTGATTGCAAGCCGGTATCAGACAAATGGATTGAGAAAATGTCCTCAGCTTTTAAAAAAGACACTGAACTGGTTTTGGGATATGGCGGATATATGAGCAGAAAAGGGCTTCTTAACAAATATATCAGGTACGATACATTAATGATTGCCATGCAATATTTTGGCATGGCAATCCGTAAGATTCCTTATATGGGAGTTGGAAGGAACCTGGCTTACAGAAGGGATTTGTTTTTCAGGAACAGGGGATTTGGCAGTCATAGTCATCTGAATTCCGGAGACGATGATCTGTTCGTTAATTCTGTTGCCACCTTCCGTAACACTGCTGTCGAGTTCAGACCGGAGGCACATACCAGATCGGTGCCTTCAGCAACATTTGCATCATGGTTCTCACAGAAAAGCAGGCACTTAACTACTGCAAGATATTATAAGCTGACCCATAAAATCCTGCTCATAACTGAGCCCGCATCACGTTTCCTATTTTATTCATTGTTCATATTACTTGCATCAGCTCAATATCTTATACCTTTTTTAGTAGCAGTATTTTCTGCCAGATTTCTGGTTCAGGCAACCATAATTCATCTTTCATGCAAAAAACTTGATGAAAAAGGACTGACTGTTTACTCACTGATTTTTGATATCTTTTCTCCGTTGATAAATAGCATTATATACATCAGCAACTATTTTAACAGGTCCGGAAAGAACAGATGGAAGTAGGCAACGGGTTTTCAGATAATGCGAAGAATGACCTCCTGCTGGTAGAGCAGGCAAAAAGCGGCAATGAAAGAGCTTTTGCTTCTCTCATGAACCGCTACAGGGATTCGATTTATTTTATGCTTCTGAAAATGGTCAACAATGCCTCTGACGCTGAAGACCTTACAATAGAAGCCTTCGGGAAGGCTTTCAGAAACCTTGATTCTTTTACTCCCGATTTTGCGTTCAGCACCTGGCTTTTTAAGATAGCCACAAACAACTGCATCGATTTTATCCGAAAAAAACAGTTATCGCCTGCACCATGGGACCAGTCGCAGGAAGATATTGATATTCTGACTGTAAACATACAATCAGATCTGCCTGATCCTGAAGAGGCGCTGATAAATGATCAGAAATCCGCAGTGCTGAGGGAAATAGTAAGCCAGCTAAAACCGCGATACAGGTCACTCATTGAATTAAGGTATTTCAGGGAATTTTCCTATGAAGAAATAGCATCCGAACTTAAGCTTCCCATAGGAACCGTTAAAGCCCAGCTCTACAGGGCCAAGACACTTCTTTACAACATTTTTATCAAAACCGGAAACAGGTAGTGCCAGAACGGATCTTCAAATATTTCCCCGAGCTTGATGATATCCGGAAAGATAAGCTGAGATATCTGAAACCTATATATGATGACTGGAACAAGAAAATAAACGTGATATCCCGTAAGGACATGGACAATTTTTATATTCACCATGTCCTGCATTCACTATCAATAGCAAAAATTATATCATTTCGTCCTTCAACAAGAATCCTTGATGTTGGTACCGGCGGAGGTTTCCCGGGAATACCCCTTGCAATTCTTTTTCCGGAGGCTGAATTCATACTGCTTGATTCGGTGGCAAAAAAGATTAAAGTAGTGAAATCAGTAGCAGAAAATCTGGATCTTAAAAATGTCCACACTTTAATTAAACGGGCAGAAGATGAAAAAGGAAGTTATGATTTTGTGGTTTCCCGCGCCGTCACCGAATTCAAAAGCTTCGTAAAGATTACTTCAAAAAATATCGCAGTAGAAAGCAGAAACAGCCTCCGGAATGGCATTATTTATCTTAAGGGAGGAGACATCAGTGGTGAACTCGCAGGATTTTCCGACAGAGTCAGAATATGGAATATTAAGGATTTTTTCATAGAGGAATTCTTTGAGACAAAAAAAATAGTCTATTTGCCATTCTGAATTTTAAAAATATGTCGTGCAGGTTTTTATTTATTAAAAAAAATTTATCTTTGCGGTCTCAAATTAAGTCAGAACTTTATAAACAGAATAAGAAATGAGACCCACTTATCAGCCATCGAGGAGGAAAAGAGTGAATAAACACGGATTCAGGGAAAGAATGTCCACCCCCGGCGGAAGAAGAGTACTTTCAGCACGGAGGGCAAAGGGAAGAAAGAAGCTGACTGTCTCTTCCGAGTTTAAGAAAAAATGATCACTGACTCTTATAAATTCCATAAGGTGCCTCTTACCAGGGCACCTTTTTTATTAATTTACAGGTGAAAAATAAATTATGAAAGAGATACCAGGACTCAGTGATTCTGCTATCAGGAAGATTGCAGGCAAGGTCATTAATGATGAAAGGATTTCACCTGAAGAAGGTGTTCTGTTATTTTCCGGGGCAGAATTATCATTGCTTGGTTTTCTTGCCGATACAGTCAGAAAAAGAAAAAACGGCAACGTGGTTTATTATATCCGTAATTTTCACATTGAGCCAACCAATCGTTGCATTTATAACTGCCGCTTCTGTTCATACCGCAGGCCGGCCGGCCACCCCGAAAGCTGGGACTATGATCAGGATGAAATGCTTGATATTGTAAGAAGATTTGATAAGGAAGCTGTTGCCGAAGTGCACATTGTCGGAGGTGTTCACCCCGATCATGATCTTCACTTCTATGGCACTCTTATTCAAAAGATCAAAAAACTGAGGCCCGGTTTGCATGTGAAAGCTTTTTCTGCCATAGAACTTGATTTCATGATCAGAAAAGCCGGCCTCTCAATAGCGGAAGGCCTTAAAAAACTGAAGGAATATGGCCTTAATTCAATACCCGGTGGTGGCGCTGAAATATTTGACGAGGAAATACGGAAAGAAATCTCACCCGACAAAACTTCCTCTGAGATGTGGCTTAATATACATGAAACAGCCCACAAACTTGGAATACCATCCAACGCCACAATGCTGTACGGCCATATTGAAACCTACACAAACAGAATTAATCATCTGAACCGTCTGAGGGAACTGCAGGACAGAACAGGAGGATTTAATGCATTCATACCCCTTAAATACAGAAAAGTTAACAATCAGCTGTCGCAAGCCGGAGAAGTAAGCCTTATTGAAGACCTGAGAAATTATGCGGTGTCAAGAATCTTTCTTGACAACATCCCCCATATAAAAGCTTACTGGCCGATGGCCGGTAAAACCACAGCCCAGCTCAGCCTTCTCTTTGGTGCTGATGACCTTGACGGAACTATTAGTGATACTACAAGGATTTATTCAATGGCAGGATCTGAAGACACAGCCATGACAACCGGAGAGTTAAGGAAACTTATCTCTGATGCAGGTTTCACGCCTGTGGAAAGAGACTCCCTGTATAATCCTGTAAAATAATAATTTTAAATAGTACTTTTGCGTTATATCTGATGTTCTGACAGCCTTATGAGCTTAAAAAAATTTCTTCTCAGCAATTTGTTTTTAAAACATCTTGGTTTAGCTGTTGCAATAGTGGTAGGAATAATGCTTCTTCTGCTCCTGTGGCTCAATTTTTATACCAGGCACGGACAGTCAAGACCTGTACCTGA
>JABUEV010000144.1 GCA_013314865.1 Bacteroidales bacterium
TTCTGCCTTCCTGAGAAGTCGAGTGCTGAAGCACCTGAATTAATTAGATGTATTACCCCGTTTTTTGCAAGACCCCCGGGTGAAATTCCCGCAACCCGTTTTATTGCTTCAGGACTCCAGTAAGTACGGATATCAGAAAACATCTGTGCAGTATTGGTAAGGAGCCAGCCGAATAACATCGGTACAGCATTCATTGAATCGTTTTCAGTGGCTACAAGGTAAGGAGGCCTTATACCGTTCCAGTCGAACGAAGAGCACAATATTGCTTCCATGAAATCCCCGTTCGGCATAAAATCTGTCCATTGCCGCTGTCCCTGAAAACCGGCAATCAGGGCATTATGGCCAAGTGACTCTTCTCCAAATCCCAGTTCCTTCAGCTTTGGGTTGCCCACCATCAGATCACGTGCAATAATGGTCATTTTCACAACGGTTTCCCAGTCTTTGTTTTTCTGATCTGCCGATCTTGGCTTTGAATTAAGATCCTTGCCTTCCCTGCAGTATCTTTTTACCCATTTAAGAGCCCGGGGAAATTCTTCCCTGTCATATATTTCTTCATTAAGCCGCCGTGTAAACTCACTCATATCCACATATTCATTCCGCATGCCGAGGTATTCCTGAAAAAAATCCTCCCTGACGATTGAACCTGCAATGCCCATTGAGACTGACCCCATTGACAGGTATGATTTTCCCTTCATATATGATACTGCAAGAGAAGCCCTTACGAATTGAAGTATTTTTTGACTCACATCATCAGGAATTGTCCGTTCGTTCATGTCCTGCACATCACGGCCGTATATTCCGAAAGCAGGCAGACCTTTCATGTTGTGACCGGCCAGAGCAGCTGCCAGATATACAGCTCCGGGGCGTTCAGTGCCGTTGAATCCCCATATTGCCTTAGGCATTTCTGTATCCATGTCAATGGTCTCACTGCCATAGCACCAGCAGGGAGTAACGGTCAGACTTACACCTACTCCGTTTTTCCTGAATTTTTCGGCACACATTGCCGCTTCAGCTACTCCTCCGATACATGTGTCAGCAATAATGCATTCCACAGGCCTTCCATCAGGATACTTCAGATGTCCGGAAATAAGTGATGCAGCATTCCTTGCCATGTTCATAGTCTGTTCTTCCAGTGATTCCCTGACACCTTTTTCACGGCCGTCAATTACAGGCCGTATCCCCACTTTGGGAAATTCACCGATAACTGTCCTGTAGTTACTGTTAAACTTAATATGTACTGCGGTCATATCTTAAAATGATAAAAAAGTTATCGTGCAAAGAAAAAGCAATAAACAAATATAGTCAAACATCTTAAATGCTTTTAATCAGGCCCTGAAACAGGAGATAATTATTTCAGTAATGTGTTCTTATTTCCATTACATGGCCTGATCAGGATATCTTTCATAACTCTCATGTTAAAAGCCGGATTGGTACTGACATTTTTAGTAATTTTGACTCTGATTTGAAAGCAGAATTTTATGCATACAGGGAGACGTCTGCCTGACTGGCTCAGGATGAAGAGGGCTAGCGGAGAAAATTACACAAAGGTAAAAAAGGTTACGGAAGCTAATCGTCTTCATACGATTTGTGCAAGCGGTAATTGTCCGAATATCGGGGAATGCTGGAATTCAGGAACAGCAACCTTTATGATACTTGGAGAGGTTTGTACCAGGGCATGCAAATTCTGCAATACAAGAACAGGCAAACCTTTACCTCCGGATAATGAAGAACCGCAAAGAGTTGCGAATTCAGTGAAAGAATTAGGGCTAAAGCATTGTGTCATTACTTCGGTTGACCGTGATGATTTGCCCGACGGCGGTGCTGAAATATGGTCCGAAACAATAAGATGCATAAAAAACACCAGTCCTGACGTTACAATCGAGGCCCTAATACCTGATTTCGACGGCAAGCAGGAAAATATTGAAAAAGTAATTAAGGCAGGACCGGACATTATATCTCATAATGTGGAAACAGTCAGGCGCCTTACTCCGGCTGTCAGAACAAGGGCCAGGTATGACAGAAGTCTTGACGTTCTCAGATATATTTCCGGAAGGGGAAAAATCTCAAAATCCGGATTTATGCTCGGACTTGGAGAAATTGAACATGAAGTCATTGAGACGATAATGGATATTTATTCATCCGGCTGCAGGATACTGACTATCGGACAATACCTGAGACCTTCACCATTGCATATGGAGGTGGTGGAATATATTACGCCTGAAAAATTTGAAAATTACAGAAAAATCGCCCTGGATGCAGGTTTTAGCATGGTGGAGAGCGGACCTCTGGTGAGGTCTTCATATCATTCCGAAAAACATATCTCGGCATTGCAAAAATTAATTATATTAGAAAACAATAAGCATTAAGGTTAAGATTGGGTTACAACGTTATATATAAGGATATTGGGTTCAGGGATTACAAGGAGACGTGGGACCTCCAGGAAGAAATCTTTACCGGTTTGATTGAGGCAAAGCTTTCAGCACAGAGGGGAGAAAGACCTCCTGAAAATACCCCCGGGACAATGATTTTTGTAGAGCACCCTCACGTCTATACACTTGGGAAGAACGGATCCGAAAACAACCTCCTGATAAACAGCCTGCAGATGAGGGCCAAAGGAGCATCTTTTTACAGGATAGACAGAGGCGGAGATATTACATATCACGGACCGGGACAAATAGTTGGGTATCCTATATTTGACCTGGAACAGTTAAAAATCGGACTTAAGGAATATATTTTCAGGCTTGAGCAGGCAATTATTAACACCCTTGATGAGTTTTCCATAAAGGCATCAAGGTTAGACAAGGGGACAGGTGTATGGCTGGAGCCGGAAATCCCGGGCAGGGCAAGGAAAATCTGTGCAATTGGAGTTAGGGCAAGCAGGTTTGTGACAATGCATGGATTTGCCCTGAATGTAAACACTGATTTATCTTATTTCAACTTTATTAATCCATGCGGGTTTGTTGATAAAGGGGTTACATCGATGGAAAAAGAAAAAGGAATCAAAGCCGATATGGATTTTGTAAAAGAAGTATTGAAGAAGAATCTTCAACGGGTATTTGATATAGCCTGGTCAAATTAATCCGGCTATGGAAAAAAAGTGGATAATAAAGGAAAAAGGTGACATTGCTGTAGTAAAACAGCTTGCATCCTCAATGGGAGTATCTGAATCGCTGGCCAATCTGATGGTACAGAGAAATATTACTACCCGCGAGGAAGCAATTTCATTTTTTAATCCCAGCCTTGATTACCTCCACGATCCTTTTCTGATGAAGGGAATGAATGTTGCCGTTGACAGAATTTCGACCGCACTTAAAAGAAACGAAAAGATACTGGTTTACGGAGATTATGATGTTGACGGTACAACAGCTGTTGCAATGGTCTATTCATTTCTCAGAAACCTGAAAGCCAATGTTGACTATTATATCCCCGACAGGTACAAGGAGGGTTACGGGGTTTCCTATGCCGGCATAGATTATGCGCATCAGTCGAACTGCAGGGTAATAATCACACTTGACTGCGGAATAAAAGCGGTTGAAAAGGTTAAGTATGCCCGCTCAAAAGGAATAGATGTGATTGTATGCGATCATCATTACCCGGGAGAAGAGATTCCAGGCGCCCTTGCAGTGCTTGATCCCAAACAGCCTTCATGCAATTATCCCTACAAGGATCTTTCCGGTTGCGGTGTGGGGTTTAAACTTATTCACGCCTTTTCAAGAGTTCACGGAATACCTTTCTCTGAAGTTTCCAATTACCTCGATCTGGTGGCGGTCAGTATAGCTTCTGACATAGTTCCGGTTACTGGTGAAAACAGGGTGCTGGCTTATTACGGACTGAAACAGCTTAATGAATCTCCAAGAATCGGATTGAAGGAAATTATACGCGAGTCTGAAATTACCAAAGCTCTCACTATAGAGGATGTTGTCTTCAAAATCGGCCCGAGGATAAACGCGGCCGGAAGGATGGAAACCGGCAGCAAAGCTGTGGAACTTCTGATCTCAGGGGATCAGAAAATAGCGGGAGCAATCAGCAGGGAAATAAATAATTTCAACAAGGAAAGAAGAAGTGTTGACAGGATTATTACGAATGAGGCTATGAGAATGATCTCAGAAGCTCAGGGAACTGTTAATTCAAGAACGACTGTATTGTTCAATCCTTCATGGAAAAAAGGTGTTATCGGCATTGTGGCTTCGCGGCTTATCGAAACATATTACAGGCCCACCGTCATTCTGACCGAATCGAACGGTTTTGCTACCGGATCAGCCAGATCTGTCCAGGGCTATGACCTTTACCAGGCAATCGAGGCATGCAGTGATCTGCTGGAAAGCTTTGGAGGTCATATGTTTGCAGCCGGACTGACCCTGAAAAAGGAAAATATCAAGCCTTTCATGGAAAGGTTTGAGAAATTTGTCAACGAGACCATTACTGAAGATCAGCTTATACCCAGGGTGTTTATTGATGCTGAGCTTTCATTCAGTGAAATAAACGGGGAATTCTATGAAGCAATCAACAGGTTTCAGCCTTTTGGCCCTGAAAACATGTCGCCAATTTTCGTATCAAGAAATGTTTATGATACAGGCAGCGGCAGGATGGTGGGGTCGAGCGGAGAACACCTGAAACTTGAACTTTGCCAGGAATCCACAGGCATTAAGAGCTTCCCTGCCATTGCATTCGGACAATCAAATCATTTTGACTATATCAAGAGCGGTAAACCTTTTGATGTCTGCTATTCCATCGAAATGAATGAATTCAGAGGAAATAAAAACCTCCAGCTTAATATAAGGGATATAAAAACAGCAGATTCCTGACGACCTTTTCTAAAACTCTGCAGTAAACTGCAGCTTTATTTCTTCTGAAACAGCTTTCAAATTCCCGTCTGACATTTTTGACGTGATTCCGTACTTTATTCGCAAATCGGCCTTGGCAGAAATTTTCCAGGAAGCCATGATATAATTTCTGCTTCCCCTGCCGGATAGAGCAGGCACGCTGAAACTGTAAAGCAGGTCGTTCTCATACGCATAAATTCTTGAGTTCCATGAATCAGTACTGAAAATAGAGTATCTGAACCATATTGATAAAGGCAGTCTTTTTAATCTTACAGCAGTATCATGCAGAAACATCATACCTTTTCCCGGCCCCTGGCTTTCTGTACAGTAATCCAGCCTTGCAGAAAACTTCAGGTTTTCTGATGCCATATACCTGACTATTCCTTTAAATGTTCTTATATTAATTTTCTGAGGCTCAGGAATGCCGGCGGTTTTATCAAAATCAGTCATCGCAGTCCGCAATCTGAATGAAAATTCAGCTTCGATTTTTTCATCAGGAGTATACAAAATCCTGATTTCCTGCTTTGAGCCCGAGGACGGACCTGTTGTCCGGTACTTTAACCACGGGAAAAAATGAATGTCAGCTCCCCCGAAAATGAAAAGATGCTTCATTGCTTCAAGACTGAAACTTCCTGTTACACCTGTCTCATTACAAGTTGAAGATGAAATGCCGGGTCCCTTTCCGTGGAAACTGATAAAATCCTCACTGTAATGCCTGAAAAGAATGCTAATTCCCAGCCTGTCAGCCGGCTTTAATGAGACAGTTTGCACCAGGGCATGTCCCGATCGGTTGTTAAGGGTAAATTCTCCGGCAAGAATAATTCTGCCCGTTAATGCACTGTAATATACTGACCAAAGATTGCTCCGGTCACCTGAAAACCTGTGAATTTTTTCAGGATTTGTTACATCCGGCCTTAACGGGATCGAAAACCTGCTGTCTGAAAATGTAAATCCAATTCCTGCATTCCTGAGATTATAAAAAAAATTCAGACCCATGCTTGTTTCAGTATAATTATCTTTCCTCTGCATCATAGAAATGGTGTTGTGCAGGCCCGAGATGTAAAATGATGATATGCGATTGAGCGTCAGGCCGTCATAAGAATCAAGCACTGCGTCTGACCGGTTCATGGAGTAAAAAATCCTTAATAAAATATTTCTCAGACCTGCTTCAATTGCTATTCCCCTGAAAAAGTTGTTCTCTTCGGTCGAAGTGTGCTGTTTCAATTCATCCCTGCATGAAATAAAACCGGGGGATGAAACCGAAAGTCCGGTTCGGAAGCTTGTGTTGACAGCTGTGCCAAGGCCGAAACGGGCTGAATAATCTCCGATAATGATTTTTTTAATTGCACCGTTCCCTTTCAAAGCGAGATTGCCTGAAACAAAGTCAGGTAAAGGCGGTTTCCCGTACAAAAGAGGTTCCCCTGCATCTTTCTCCGCGGTGAGGTTTCCCGATACAATTCCCGAGTCGAACCTGTATTTTATGAGCAATTTATATGACGGACCCGAATAAGAAGTTTCTGAATAGTCAGACTTATCAGTAAAATTCATTATCAGTCTGTTTTTTAAAACCCTGTTGTCTGAATCTTTACCGGTTACTGGCCTGATTACAATAAAAGGCAGTATCATCCTGACCAATACGGGATCAAATCCGGTTATATTACCCAGCTCATAAACCGAAACTATTGAACCTGTTGTTCTGACATAATCTGCAATT
>JABUEV010000145.1 GCA_013314865.1 Bacteroidales bacterium
TTACAGATATTCTTACTGAAAAGTCATCGGGCTGCATCCATGCTCCAAAACCTGCCAGGGGATCAGTAGCTCCCCATATTGAAATCACTTTTATTCCTGCCATTGTCGCAATATGCATATTTGCGGAATCCATGGAGATCATGAAATCGAGTCTGCTGACAAGTGCAAGTTCTTCATCGAGGGAAAACCTTCCGGCCAAATTTGATGTATCAGGGATCTTTTGGGCCAGTGACTCCAGCCGTGAAGATTCTTCAGTTCCGCCGAAAAGCCAGAAAGCCGGATGGTATTTTTCAGATATAAGGCGCAGGAGTGAAATCATGTAATCTTCAGGCCATACTTTAAGCTCATGCTTTGCATAGGGTGCCACACCTATGTTCAGTCTTTCTTTGAATTCTGACTTTTTAACTGCCTCCTCAACCAGAGAGGCAGAAGGTATGATCCATGGAGTGTCATAAATTTCCGGATGAAAACCGGCATCGGTAAAAGCATCCCTGTATCTTTCAACACTGTGCTTCAGCTTCTTCTTAATGTCTCCCTTAACCAGCACTCTTTTCTCCTTCCTTCCTTTATCAATAACCGAAACAGGTGTACCTTTAATACGAAACAGTGCCCTGAGAATTTTTGACCTCAGGACATCGTGAAGGTCAATTACATGATCAAAAGGGCCTGCTTCTGAAAGGTCCTTGTAAAGTCGTAAAATACCTCTCAGTCCGGCATGTCTTGCTTTGAAATCAGGGAAAAAGAACTTCAGGGATTGCTGTGACATGAAGACAGGCTGGAAATTTTTTCTTGTAAGTAAAATAATTTCAATACCAGGGTATTTCTGAGCCATACCTTTAAGCACAGGCAGGGTAAGTATTACATCCCCGAATGCCGAGGCCCTGATAACCAGAAGGCGCATTTCAGTATTTTTCGTAAGATTTTTCTTCTATAAGTCCTGATGAAGTACGGAGGTTTATTTCCCTTTTGATTTCAGATCTCCTGTCATTTTTAATATAGACTGAGCGGGCAGTTTCGATAAATTCTTTTCCAAAATCTTTCCTGCGTTCAAGATCCCTAATGCGGTCTTCAATATCCCAAAGTTCACTGTTAACCTCATAAAGGGCAAGATAAAGCGGATCATCCTGGCTGATTATCGACCTGGAGGCTTCCTTCAATATTTCATATTCCTTTCTGAGGTTTGCCAGTTTGGCTTCATCTTTTATCCGCTCCAGCTTAATCTGAATTATTGTCAGCTTATCTATAATCTCACCGTTTGATACCTCAATCTTCATCCATCATAAATATATATTCCAAAAATAGCATCTTTTTTCAATCTCAATCAATATGGATCCACGTCAATGGAAATCTTAAGTGATGAGGACTTTTCGAGTTTTTCAATTCTGCTTATTGCGTCAGTAATACTTTGTTTTACCGGAGAAAGCGGTTTTTCCCTTTCTATTTTAAGCAGTATGGTTTTGAGGTACCATTGCTGAATCCTTGATATTACGGGAAATTCCGGGCCCAGGACTCTTTTCCCGAAAATATTTTTGAGGTCAGCGGCCAGCAGTTCAGCAAAATGATTAAGCTGGCTTCGGTCCTTATGTTTGAGGATTATTTTTATCATCCTTGTGAAAGGCGGATAATTGAAAGCTTTCCTTTCTTCCATCTGAAGCCTTAACATGGTTTTATAGTCGTGCCGCAGAAGCAGTCTTATTATCCGGTTTGAAGTATCGGAAGTCTGAATAACAACTTTACCCTGTTTTTGTCTTCTACCGGCTCTTCCGCTTACCTGCTCCATCAGCTGGAAGCTTCGCTCGTGGGCTCTGAAATCGGGGTAATTAAGCAGATTATCGGCATTCAGAATTCCCACAACTGTCAGATTCTCAAAATCCAGTCCTTTTGAAATCATTTGAGTCCCGATAAGAATATCAATTTTTTTTGCTTCAAATGCATTTATAATTCTGTCGAAGGAGTTTTTTGTCCGGGTGGTGTCAAGGTCAAGCCGTGCCACTTTTGCCGAAGGGAAGATGATTTTTATCTCGTCTTCAATCTTTTCAGTGCCAAATCCTCTGGTTACGATTCCCGCTGATCCGCAGTTGCCGCATTGTGAAGGCACAGTGGAAGAGAAGCCACAGTAGTGGCACACAAGTCTGTTTACGGTTTTATGATATGTCAGGTTAACGGCACAGTTGGCACATACAGGAATCCATCCGCATTCGGAGCACTCTACATAAGGTGAAAAGCCTCGCCGGTTCTGAAAAAGAACCACCTGTTCATTTTTTGCCAGTGCCTCATCGATAGCTTCAAGAAGCTGAGGGGTGAAATGAGAGACCATCAGCTTGCGCTTATAAGCTTCGCGGGTGTTTGCCAGAATAATCTGCGGCAGTTTTATTTGTCCGTATCTTTCATTAAGCTCAACTAAACCATATTTCCCGGTCACGGCATTGTTATAGCTCTCGATCGAAGGGGATGCAGAACCCAGAAGCACCTTCGCATGGTGGAGCCCGGCAAGCACAATAGCCGAGTCACGTGCATGATATCTTGGTGCCGGATCCTGCTGTTTATATGAACCGTCATGCTCCTCGTCTACAATTATCAGCCCGAGATTATTTAATGGAAGAAAAACAGCTGATCTCACCCCTACGACAAGACTGCATCCGGCATCATTCATTACCCTTTTCCATATCTCTGCCTTTTCTGAATCATTAATACGCGAATGATAAACCATGATGGTATTCGCGAAATGACGCTGAAGCCTGTTTATTATTCCTGTTGTGAGTCCTATTTCCGGAAGCAGATAGAGTACCTGTTTACCTTTTCTCAATTGCTCATTAATAAGATGTATATAAATTTCTGTCTTGCCTCCTGATGTAACCCCGTGAAGAAGGACTACATCCTTTTCCGTGAATTGTTTATTTATCGATTCAAATGATCTCTGCTGTGCGACAGTGAGTTTCACAGGCTGGACAGCATCTGCAGTTGTCTCCCTTATGCGCGGCACTTCAGACTTGAATGATATCAGGATTCCTTTCCTGATAAGTGCATTGAGTGCCTGGTGTGAAGTGCCTGTTTCACGGACAAGCAGACTTTTTCTGACATTTCTGATCTCTGATTCAGGTATATACCCTGAAAGATTTAGCCATTCCAAAAGGATTTCAGCTTGTTTAGGAGCTTTTTTAAGGCTGTCGAGTATCTCATTCAGTTCTCTCTCAGAAAACTGACGGGGCAGACTGATAAAAGTTTCTTCCTTAGGCTTGAATTTTTCTTCAACCGGAGAGGACAAGGTTCCCTCGATGGTCAGTATTGATGGCATTGCAGCTTTCATAACCTCCCCTTCGGTACACATATAATATTCTGCCAGCCAATGCCAGAACCTGATATGGATTTCTCTGACAACAGGTTCCTCATCCAGTACTTTAATAATCTCTCTTACTGTTCTTATGTCTTTTTTCTCGTTGTGAAGACGTTTTACAATACCTGAATAGAGCTTTTTATTTCCAAACTGCACAAGGACCCGCATTCCGGGTTTCAACTTATCCGATAATTGCGGCGGAACCTGCCATGTGAAGACATCTTTGACTGCAAGAGGCAATAATATGTCTGCAAAGCTGTTTTCGCCCATTTGTCAGGTAAAGAGGTATTAGGCTGGTCTTATAAAGCCGGACATGACTGTAAGCAGGTGATCCTTGCGGATGGGCTTAATAAGGCAGGCATCACAACCGGCTTCAAGAATGATATCCTTGTCATCCTCGAAAATGAAAGCTGTCTGTGCGATTATCGGGAGGTCTTTGTGTATTTTCCTTATTTCTCTTGTTACCTCTATGCCGTTCATTTCCGGCATCTGCATGTCAAGGAGTACGAGGTCAATATCGCTGTTCTTCTTAATTATATCCAGAGCTTCAAAACCAGAACGTGCAGTAAGGATTGTAATTCCGGTATCGAGCAGAACCCTGTTAAGGTATGTAAGAATATCTTTATTATCGTCAACCAGGAGGCATTTCTTGTTGGACCAGTTTACAGGTACTGAAGCCTGGTCAGGATTAAATGTATTGCTTTTGATCCTGGATGTTCCGCCTGCTGGTCTGTATGGTATTGAGAAGCTGAATTCAGAACCGATGCCTTTTTGTGACTGTACATAAATCTTTCCTCCCATCCGCTCAACCACTTCTTTTGCCAGGGTAAGTCCTATTCCCAGGCCTTCAAAGGGCCTTTGATGACCACCTATCTCCTGCCTGAATCCTTCAAAAATATATTCCAGATTTTCCTCACTTATTCCTATTCCGGTGTCACGCACCTTAAAGAGCAGTTCATCTCCCCTTCTTTCGTACGACAATTCTATCGATCCCTCAAGAGTGAATTTTACAGCATTATCCATCAGGTGGTTCAGCACTCTTTTCAGCCACACCCGATCGGTAAATATAAGGTCAACTTCATCTCCAAGAAGACTTCGTACATTCAGGATTATAGACTTCTCATTCCGTTTTATAAGCCTTCTGGTCTCATCTGCTATCTCATTTATAATCTCATTCACTGATGCCTCCTCATAAGTGATTTCAATCTGCGAGCTTTCAAGCCTTGAAAGGTCAATTATGTCGCCAATAATCTGAAGAAGTCTTTCGCTGTTATGATTAATATGTTCAATATACTCCTCTTTTGCCTCATTGGTTATATCGTTTGAAAGAAGAAGGTTTGAAAAGCCGACAACAGCATTCAGAGGGGTCCTGATTTCATGCGAGATATTTGCCAGGAAGCTTGATTTCAATCTGTTACTTGTTTCCGCCTCCGCATTGGCTTTTTCAAGTTCTGACTGAGCATGTTTTAATGATGTGATATCCCTCGATACGGTAAGTGATCCTATTATGTCACCATCGTCATTTTTTACTGAAACCGAGCGGGTTGAAAGAATGACATAATTCCCGTTCTTATGTTTTAGCCGCAATTCCCCCTGGTAAAAACCCTGGTTTTTAAGAGCTTCTGTCCGCTTAGCCATATAGTCCCTGTCATCCGGATGAATGAGGGATTCAGGGTCAGTTGAATTATACTCTTTCTGATCATATCCTATAAGTGAGTAAAACGCGGCATTCGCAAATTTAAGATTCAAATCTCTGTCATAAAACGATATGCCGTCATCGGCCGACTGGACCAGCATTCTGTAAAATTTTTCAGACTCTGAGGATTCCCGGTTTATCTTTTCTTTTGTCCGCGATATTTCATATCTTAAAGCCAGCAGGTCGCTGTTAAGGTTGAATATTTCACTTTCCTTTTTATCCAGTAAATTTCTCAATTCTTTCAGTTTGGAAGAGAAGAACAGATAGAGTGCCACCACAATTCCTGTGGCAAGTGCGAGAATCAGCAGGTATGCAGCCGGCAGTTCAGAAGCAGCAGGGAAGAAAGTTGCGGAAATTACTGAAGTTCCTGCTTTAAAAACAGGAAGAGCAGGAAGTAGTACAGGTACAACCGGTAAACCCAGGTGCCTGCAGTGGATAGAGTTTTTATTTTTCCGGCCAGCTTCCGACATCAATTCCGGGTTGAATGAATCTTCTTTATTTTTAGATAACGCTATATATTGCAAATATATATATTCGCAGGGTCAGAAGTAATTAAGAAATTCATATTTTATTGCACAAAAAGAGCTAAATTGCAAACACATTACATAACATAACAGGATGGGAACCGATAATTTTCAGTTTACAGGAGCCAGGAAATACACAAATGATGAAATAACGGTATATTGGAAGCCTTCGGCCTGTGTTCATGCATCATACTGTTACAGGGAGCTTATTGAAGTTTTTGACCCCGGTCGCAGACCATGGGTTGACATGAAGGGGGCTCCGACAGCTGAGATTATAAGGGTGGTTAATTTGTGCCCCACTGAAGCTCTTACATGGAAATGGAATGATGAAGAGAAAAACAAAAATGTAACACCTGATCAGACCAATCATATAAATTTCAAAAGACCGGAACTGGCAACTCAATCAGGCACTGATGAACCCGAGAATCCTGTTTCGGTGAAGATCATGCCCGACGGGCCTGTTGTTATAAGCGGGAACTTTATTTTTGAATATAGCGGCAACAGGAAAGAATTCAGGGAAGGATTGCTTTCACTTTGCCGTTGCGGTGCAAGTCATCAAATGCCGTTTTGTGACGGTCATCACAGGAAGATAGGATTTGAGGATAAATAACCGGAAATGGAACAGGGAAAAAAGGAAAAAACTTCTGCATTAATAAAGGTGATAGAAGGAGGACCACTGGAGATCAAGGGTAATTTTATATTGAATGACCTGAAAAGGGACATTACTGAAACTCCTGCAGAAGTATACCTGTGCCGTTGCGGAAAATCATCTGAAATGCCCTTCTGTGACGGATCTCATAAAAAATTCTGAATGATTACCAGCATTCTGCCTCAATACTGACCAGCCAGAGCAGATGCTACCTTTTCAGCTGCTTCTCTGAAAGTGATGGCTGAAACAACAGACAATCCCGATTTGTCAATTATTTCCTTAGCCTCCTCCGCATTGGTGCCCTGAAGACGGACAACAACAGGCACATT
>JABUEV010000146.1 GCA_013314865.1 Bacteroidales bacterium
ATCTTTATCGGGGTCCCAGAACCAGAGGTCTGCGCAGTCGATGGGGATAGTCACGGTTCTTGTCTGTCCGGCAGGGATTGTAACCCTCTGGAAGCCTTTAAGACGTTTGATGGGTCTCTGGAGTGAGGCCGGACTGTCGGGAGTACTGACATAGACCTGCACCACTTCATCCCCGTCGCATTCCCCGGTGTTCTTAACATCGACACTGATTTTGATTTTGTCGTTTGGGGTAATGTTCTTACTGCTTATTTCGAAGTTACTGTACTCAAAAGTGGTATATGAGAGTCCGTATCCGAATTCATAGGAGACATCCTTGTTGAAATACCAGTACGTACGGCCGTTTTTCCCCTGTCCTCCGCGGAGAGTATAGTCAGTTATTTCCGCTATGTCAGCAAGCGATTTGAACCAGGTAGCGTTAAGTTTTCCGCCGGGGTTTACATCGCCGAAGAGTATTTTCGCCATGGCAGTACCCTGTGCCTGACCGTTAAAGCCTGTCCAAATAATACCTGCAACATTCGGTAAATTTTTAAACTGTTCGACCTCAACCATTCCGAGGGTTTGCATTACAACTACTGTATATGGATTCACCTCTGCGACAGCCTTTATCAGTTCGTATTGATTACCTGGAAGGGTGAGGTTTAGCCTGTCGGCCTCTTCATTAGCAGTTCTATCGTCAGTGCCGACGAATACCAGAGCCACATCAGCTGAAGCAGCCAGTTCAATTGCCTCTTTTCCTGCAGGAGCTCTTGTTTCATCAGGAGCCCGATAAACCAGGTAAATATTCTGTTTTCCGGATACTTCAGGCAGTTTATTTTCTGAGGTAAATGTCCGGACCTGGAAAGAGCTTGTTATGCCTTGTCCGCTTTTTACCTCAATAACCGCCATCAGTTTTCCTTTCTCAGAATCAAGCCTTACCTCAACAGTTCCTCCGTCACCCGGAACTGTTAATCCGACATTGAATTTTCCGGCTCCGGTTAAATCAATGTTACTGTACGATGTCCAGTCTCCGTCCTTAATGTTTTTGACAGATTTTTCAGGAGTCATTCCTGCGCTGGATATGATGCCTTTTGAAGCCGAATCAAATTTATTGGCGTCATACCTCACGGTTTTGCCATCGTTCTTCACTATTTCAAACCAGAAAACATTAAAGAGATTGCCGGTGCTTATTGTATTGGCGCCGGAACTGTGCACCACTTCAACAGATGAATTCAAATCTTTAAGGAATTTTCTTATTCCTGCAAGTGGTGTGATCATGTTTTCAGGCAGTGTTCTGCCGGAATAAGGTCCCAGTTCGACCTTGTCGGCCTGCGGACCGAGAACCGCGATTTTTTTTATCTCGCCTGGCTTTAACGGAAGAGCTTTTCTGCCGGTGTTGGGGACGGCATTGTTTTTCAGCAGTACAGGGGTTCGCGTTGCCACTTCTTCGGCCAGTGCCACATTGCCCGGAGAATTAATAACCTCTTTTCCTATATGGGCATAAGGAACCATGACTTTAGGGTCAAACTCACCGATTCTCATCCTGACAGTAAACATATTTACAAGGGCAAGGTCAATATCGGCTTCTGTAATCAGCCCCTGCCTTATTGCGTCTATTACTGCTGTCTGATAAACATCGCCGCAGTCGGTGTCGACACCTGCCTTCAGGCCCATTGCCGCAGCTTCAGCATTGGTCTTTACGTAAAAATGCCCTGTCTGAATATCTCCAACAGCCCCGCAATCGCCTGTGACATATCCCTTCATTCCGTAAGTTTTCCGGGCTATGGTGTCAACAAGGAATTTGTTTGCAGTGACAGGAATACCGTTCACTGCATTGTAGCAGGTCATAATGCTCGGGAGATTATCTTTCTCGATCAGTTTTTTATAGGGAGCAAGATAGAATTCCCTCATATCCCTGTCATCCATATTTGAACTGCTCACATGACGGTTAAATTCGCTGTTGTTTGCGAAATAATGTTTCCCGGTGGGCACTGCCTTGAGATACCTTTTGTCATCACCCATCAGTCCGCGTATAAACCCGCCTGCTATCTGAGAGATAAGGAACGGGTCTTCGCCGTATGACTCGCCAGTTCTTCCCCAGCGAGGATCTCTCATAGCTTCCACCACCGGTGACCAATAGGTTAGTCCGTTTATCACGGGATAGTTGAATCCGCGGGCTTCATCGGCAATTGCTGAAGCTTCTCGCTGAACAAGATCAGGATCCCATGATGCTCCAACGGCTACGCTGTTAGGGAAAGATGTAGCCGGGCCGGCTTCCGGATTGAAATAGCTTGCATAACCGTGCAATGCCTCGCCCCATACATTATAGGCATTAATGCCAAGACGCGGGACGGCCGCCATGCTGTTGCCAAGAAGGCTCTGTTTTTCCTCCAGCGTCATTCTGGACACCAGGTCTGCAGCCCTCTCTTCAAATGAATAGCTTGTGTTGAGATATACCGGCTTCCTGATTTCTTTCTCGCTTCCGGGGGTGAAAGCCATTGCAATCAGGCATGCAATGGCTATCAATCCTGTTCCGGATAAATGTTTTTTATTCATGATGATATCATTTTAATCCCCTGTTGGTGATTCTGAAATAGTCGTATGATACTTCAAAAGGCGTCTGCTGTTGTGTCTGCTGTTGTGCACCGGGCATAGCAGGGAAATTTCCCATTCTTCCTGTCTGCATCGGGGCCCCGTCGCAGACAATCATGCCGGCTTTGACATCTTTTAGCATAATATCTGCAGAACCAATATTGGTGAATTTCTTTCCGTCGGTTGAGCAGGATGCGGTGTAGCGGTTACCTTTCTTTTCAAACCTGATAATAAGAGTATTGTCGTCCTTAATAATGTCATTCATACTGAGAGAGGCTACTGTTGAGGTATAGCCGTTTTCTTCAGTGACGATAAGCATAGATCCGCTCTGTCCGCCAAATCCTCCGAACCCGCCTCTTCTGCCGCCTCCGCCGGCACTGTAAACAACCTTCACAAAATTATCATCGTCCTGGTATGCAAGCAGTCCTCCATTCTGTGAGAATCCTGCGGGCCGGCGTGAGAAGACGAGTTTAGATTCAATGGTCCAGTCATTGTTCGCACTCTGAAGCAGGATGTTGGCGGCATCATTGGAAGAGCCCTGTATGTCACCTTTCTGGGAAGTAATGACCAGCGATCCTGGTTTCTTTGTAAGACTCCAGTTGGAGCTGTTTTCCCTTACCCAGCTCCATTGCCTTCCGGGAGCTGTGGTCTTAAATTCATCACTTACTGATTTGACTCCGAAATTTATCATGTAATTCTTTGTCTCAAGAGTGATATTGTCGGTAAGCGTAACAAGTGCAGTACCCGGTACTGATTTAGCCTGGACGATTTCAACCTTTACGTTATCGCCTGCCGGTGATGCTGATACTTTTGGAACTGCAGACGATGCCTGGAGAAGATAACTGTAGGCCGTTGCGGCAGGATTGAAACCTGTAATCTTTTTACCATTAACATCGATTGTTGCAGGATTCAGATCGGGCTTAACTTTCACCGGATAACTGTCACAGAGTGTCTTGCCTTCGACTGTCACGTATGCAAAAATTGAAGCTGTTCCTACACCTTTTGCGGTCACCAGGCCATTCTGGTCAACACTTGCAACTGAAGGGTTGTTGCTTTTGTAAGTGACCTTCGCCTTTTTAATGTCGTAAAACCTGTCGTCTGTCATGGCTGCAGTAACACTGGTCTGAACAGTATTCCCGGGCCTCAAAACCACTTTTCCGCATTCAGCCATAACAGTTTTAAGTTCAGGTTTGAAGGAACCGCTCATTACAGCTTCAACCTGTCCTCTAATATCCTTGGATGAGGAACCGATTCCGAACACGTATCTGCCCTGGTCAAATGTTATTGCATCTTTATCGGGGTCCCAGAACCATAGGTCTGCGCAGTCGATGGGGATAGTCACGGTTCTTGTCTGTCCGGCAGGGATTGTAACCCTCTGGAAGCCTTTAAGACGTTTGATGGGTCTCTGGAGTGAGGCCGGACTGTCGGGAGTGCTGACATAGACCTGCACCACTTCATCCCCGTCGCATTCCCCGGTGTTCTTAACATCGACACTTATCTTGATTTTGTCGTTAGGGGTAATGTTCTTACTGCTTATTTCGAAGTTACTGTACTCGAAAGTGGTATATGAGAGTCCGTATCCGAATTCGTAGGAGACATCCTTGTTGAAGTACCAGTATGTGCGGCCGTTTTTCCCCTGTCCTCCTCGAAGTGTATAGTCAGTGAATTCAGGGATATCGCTGAGTGATTTGAACCATGTGGCGTTAAGTTTTCCACCGGGGTTGACGTCACCGAAGAGTATTTTCGCCATGGCAGTACCCTGTGCCTGACCGTTAAAGCCTGTCCAAATAATACCGGCAACATTCGGCAAATTCTTGAAGCGTTCGACCTCAACCATTCCAAGTGTTTGCATAACCACTATTGTATATGGGTTTTCTTTTGCAACAGCTTCTATGAGTTCATACTGGTTACCGGGCAGGAGAAGAGTCAGCCTGTCGCCTTCCTCGCCAGCTGTCTGGTCATCAGTTCCGACAAAAACAACTGCCACATCAGCTGAACGTGCCATATCAAGAATCTCCTTGTCGATAGGAGCTAAGGCACCTGCCTTGTATACGAGATACACTGTCTGGCTTCCGCTAAGACCCAGCTGGTTAATCTTTGCTGATAAAGTTCTTGACCTCCCGAACGCACCACCCATTTCCCGAGCGTTGGGAGCATCAACGGTTGCAAGCAGGTTTCCGGTCGGTGAGCCAAGACGTACCTCCACAGTGCCTCCGTCGCCCGGAACCGTAATATTCATATTGATTTTATCAGCACCTGTTATGTCAACATCGTTGTATGATGTCCAGTCACCATCCTTTATTCCTCTAACAGAATTCTGGTTCCCCATTCCTCTTCCGACGTAGATGCCCGGTGCTGATGATGCAAATTTTGTTGCGTCATATTTTGAGACAGTGCCGTCAGTTTTCACAAATTCAAAATCTGCTACATAAAAAAGGTTGCTTCTGGCTGATGTATTTGCTCCGGAACTGCTTAATATTTCAGCTGAGAAGCCATTATCCGCGATATATTTTTTTATTCCTGCCAGGGGTGTAACCCTGTTTTCCTCCAATGGACGGCCTGAGTAGGGTCCAAGTTCCACTCTGTCGGCCTGAGGTCCGATGACTGCAATTTTTTTCAGGGCAGGTGCATTAAGCGGCAGAGCTTTTTTGCCGGTGGAACTGACGATGTTATTTTTCAGAAGCATAGGTGTTTTTGTAGCCACCTCAACTGCAAGTTCCTTATGTCCGGCGGAGTTTACAATACCTGGTTGAATATTGGAATAGGGCACTTTGCTTTTTGGATCAAATTCACCCACTCTCATTCTTATCGTGAACATGTTAACCAGAGCCAGGTCTATATCAGCTTCTGTTATCAGGCCCTGTTTTACTGCATCAATAGCACTTGTCTGGTAAACGCTTCCGCAGTCAGTGTCGACTGTTGCTTTAAGACCAAGAGCTGCTGCTTCGGCACTGGTTTTAACATAAAAATGACCGGTTTGAATGTCTGCTACTGCACCGCAGTCGCCGGTTACATACCCTCTCATTCCATAAAGCTTTCTTGCTATTGTATCCACAAAGTACTTACTGGCTGTCACAGGAACTCCGTTCACAGCGTTATAGCACGACATAATACTTGGCAGGTTGTCTTTTTCGATCAGTTTCTTATACGGAGCAAGGTAGAATTCGCGCATATCCCTGTCGTCCATGTTGGAACTTCCGGTGTGCCTGTTGAACTCACTGTTGTTGGCTAAATAATGTTTTCCGGTGGGCACTGCTTTCAGGTATGTTTTGTCGTTTCCCATCAGGCCTCTTATAAATCCGCCGGCAATCTGAGAGATAAGGAAAGGATCTTCGCCAAATGATTCTCCGGTTCTTCCCCAGCGTGGATCCCTTACAGGTTCCACCACAGGCGACCAGTAGGTAAGGTTTGAAATGACCGTGTAATTAAAAGCTCGTGCCTCATCGGCTATCACAGATGTTTCCCTCTGCATAAGGTCTGGGTCCCATGATGAGCCTAATGCCACGCTGTTGGGGAATGAGGTGGCGGCGCCGGCATTGGGATTAAACATTGGCACCACACCATGAAGAGCCTCGCCCCATACATTGTAGACATTTATTCCAAGACGAGGCACTGCTGCCATGCTGTTGCCCAGCAGGCTTTGTTTTTCCTCCAGAGTCAGCCTTGATACCAGGTCTGCAGCCCTCTCTTCAAACGAGTAGGCTGTGTTCAGATAAATAGGTTTCTTAGCCTCAGGTGCCCCGGAATCATTTGTGCTTTTCCAGGGTACAAATGCAGAAATAATTAGTGCTGAAATTACCAGCACGCCGGTTTGTAAAAGTTTTTTCATATTGTGTATTATAGTTAGTTATTTGTTAATCAGTTCTTTAATTTAAGCTGTCAGGAAAATAATACATAAACCCGCTTTTGTCAGATAATGCGGGTTTTATTACAATGTTTTTTGCTTACAATTTAAGCTGGTGTT
>JABUEV010000147.1 GCA_013314865.1 Bacteroidales bacterium
TTTCTTGGCTATTATGGTTTTATTCCTGTCGAGGATGTAAATTAAGGGTGTGGACTGAACATTGTAGTAAAAGTCAAAACGTGTCCTTCTCTCAGGATCCCAGCCATTAATCCAGTTCAGATTATTGTCCTCAATGTATTTTGACCATTTTGCCTTGTCACCTGTAGTGCATACTGCAAACACTTCAAGATTTTCATTGCCTGACTTGTCATAATATGCCTTGAGTTTGGGAGTTGCTTCCTTACAGTGGCCGCAATCCGGCTCCCAGAAATAAAGTATGGTAAACTCCTTTTCAATGTCATATAACGATACGTATACACCTTTATATGAATTCATTACAAGGTCATGGGCTTTGTTTCCTATCAGGTTTGGCCTTATCAGGTCTGTCTGTTTCCTCAAATCATTTCTGAAATCTTCTGACACCCAGTCAGCTTTTCCGGATAAATAGATATCGTCAGCGATTTTCAGAAATACTGCATCATGACCCATAATTTCACTCTCTCTGAAGTGATTGTAAAGGTATACCGCAACATATTGAAATACCTTGTAATTACTGCTGTATTTTGAAATCAGCCTGTCAATCTCCTTGTTAATTGAATCGGGAGACTGTATTACAACATTTCTGAAGAAATTATCAAGCCTTGCAAACAGCAAGGGAGTTCTCAGGTACCTCTCATCTGTAAGATCAATATTGTCAAAGAAGTGATCCTTATGATAGGTATATGAGAGTACCCATTTCAATGAATCGGGATTGTCTGCCCCGTCAGGAATTTTAAACTCGGGAACTTCTATAGGCAATACGGCTTTCACAAGCGTGGAAAGAAGATTATTTCTATTGTCTGCAATTACTTTTCTGAGGTATGCTTTCATTTCCTCTTCCTGTTTCTTTTGTGCTGCAGTGAGGATTCGAACTGAATCGCTGTTTTGCTTGTTTATCTGGATTCTTTTTACAATGCTCCCGGCTTTCTCCTGCATCGATACCCATTTTTTCTGATATTCGATGAAAGCATTGTTTTCTTCTGATCCTTTGAATTTCAGCGTATTGAAATAATCATTCCATGAAAATGAAATAGAAAAAACCTGGTCTTCTCCCATCAATATTTCAAAATATTTCTTCCCCGGAAGCACTAACAGGTAAATTCCCTGCGGGAGTTTTTCATTTCCGCTGAAAACCCCATACCCGCTGGCATCAAGAGTTAAGGTATCCTTGATATACTGTTTATCTCCGAAGTGATATCCCAGATAAATTACCGAATCCTGAAGATTATCTGCCTTGACAGTAATCTCATAGAAGTCGGGTTTCTGAGCACAGGATAACAGAGAAATTGACAGAAATATTAATCCTTCAATGGCATATTTCATCCTTTACAAATTTTAAAAGATGTACGCAAAATTAGTTAAAGCAATTTCTTTGCCAAAAGATAAACGAATGATAATTGGGAAATATGAATTAAATTTGATAAGTTAACAGCAGATAAGGATCCGACATGAAGATTTCCATACTGATACCGGTTAACAATTTCGACATTGTAGCACTTGTTTACAGTATTAAAAACGGCATGGAGAAAGTACCCGAGTTTTGTGAGATTCTGATTGGTGATGACGGATCAACTGAAACATACAGGGAGAAATATCTGTCCCTTGCAGGTGATAATGTAAGGGTAATTGTTTCAGATAAAAACATCGGACGCGCTGCCATAAGAAACAAACTGATAACTGAAGCAACAGGAGATTATGTTCTTTTTATTGATGCAGATGCTTTGGTGCCGGGCAACGCCGATACTTACATGAAGAAATACCTCAACTACATTAAACTGTCAAAAGTAATCTCCGGAGGAATCCTATACAGGAAAAGCCCTCCTGGCGATCCTGACAGGATGCTGAGATGGAGGTATGGATATTACAGGGAAGCCAAAAAAGCCAGGGAAAGAAACAAGAATCCGTATGCTGCCTTTTCAACATTTAATGTCTTGATTGACAAATCAGTATTCTCAAAACTGAGATTTTATGAGGAATTAAAACAGTACGGCCATGAGGATACATTGCTGAGTTACCAGATGAAAAAGGCCGGAATTGAAATTCTTCATATTGACAACGGGCTAATTCATGAGGGACTTGAAACAAACAGTGAATTTCTGGCCAAAACCAAGCTGGGGATCGAAAATCTGAGCCTGCTGTATGACAGGGTCACTGATAAAAAGACTTTTACTTCTGTGGTTAGATTACTCCAGACATATAACAGGCTCAGAATTTTTAAACTGAATAAAATTCTGGCCGCCTTCTTTATACGCTTCAGGGAAAAAATGGAAATACGCCTCGATTCAACACGAGTTTCCCTCAAATTATTCTGGTTTTACAAAATCAGTCTTTTCTGCACTTTCAGGGAAATCCACGGAAGGAAGAAAAACTAATAAATTTCTTAGTTTTTTTGTGCTCAGTGCCTGAGTTAGTACGAAGAATGATACAAATAAATGAAAGAGGATACCTTCGTACAATAATTTGAATTTTTGCACTTGCTTTCCCATATTAATTTCAGATTTTTTTTCAAATTTCATATTTCTTTCTTTGAGAGGCAGTAAATACCTTCACTCATTTTCTCAGCCTGCAGGACAAAATCAAATCTGTCAGCCATTGTGCAAAGAAAGAAATCAGTAGGAGGGGAGAAATCAATATTTTCCTTTAAAAAGAACCTTTTGCCCGAGCCTTTTCTCAAATCAGATATCTGCTCATCAAAGCTTGTGTTTTTACCCCGAAGCCTGTCAGCTATAAATCTTGCACATATCAAATCCTCTTCAGCAGAAATTTCAGCTCTGTAGCCCATTGCAACAAGACTTAAGTGTGCAGGATTAAGGTGTTTAATGAACTGAGCCACGGCAGTTGCGTTGACAAGGCTTCCTGTGATAATTGAATCGGCATTAACAGCGTTTATCAGTCCCTGTGTTCCTGCTGTCGTGGTTAGAATTACTGTTTTGCCCTCAAGCGGCGTTTTTATTATTTCAGTCGGACTGTTTCCCAAATCAAAGCCTTCTATCTTTTTTTCATTTCTTTCTCCTGCAAGAATTGAATTCCTGTATTTCCCCTTAATTTTAAATGCCTGTTCAGGAGTGCCTGTTACTATTAGCCTTGCTGCGCCTCCATCGATAATGTAGCAGGCAACCGAGAAGGCCC
Organism: Bacteroidales bacterium; assembly: GCA_013314865.1. Classification (GTDB taxonomy): domain Bacteria; phylum Bacteroidota; class Bacteroidia; order Bacteroidales; family VadinHA17; genus LD21. The sequence goes on from JABUEV010000147.1 coordinate 3,169, forward strand.
TGAAGACATCTATTATCACTGCCAGTCCGCGTGCTTTTTTTGCTCCTTCGACAAACTCCAGAATTTCGATTTGCATCAGATCATGTAAATTTCAGCCAGTTAAAATAACAATTATTTTTCTTAAGCTATTTTGTATATTTGGCATTAGTTTTCAGATAATTTTCTTTCATGGCTGATCCACTCTCCTGGGCCCTTAATAAGCTGAAACAGATAAATGACACTATCTGGAACACCTCTTTGTCAGAGATCTCAAGAACAAAGTCGTTTATTATCAAGCAATTAAGAATTATTGTTGTAGCTGCCCGCGGCTTTGCAAAAGACAAGGTGGAACTTAGAGCCTCTGCTCTGACATTCTACTCACTTCTTTCGATTATTCCTATAGTGGCTATTGCTTTTGCAATTGCCAAAGGATTTGGTCTTGATCAAAATCTTGAACAGTTGATAGTCAAGGAGCTGGAAAGCCAGCCTGAAGTTTTGAACTGGCTTCTTCAGCAGGCAAGGAATGCTCTTCAGGAAACAAGAGGCGGATATATTGCAGGTGTTGGAGTGATAATTCTTTTCTGGTCGGTAATATCACTTCTGGATCAGATTGAGGGCTCTTTCAATCACATCTGGCAAATCAGATCCTCAAGGGTATGGTACAGGAAATTCACCGATTATCTTACCATAATGCTGATTGCGCCGGTGTTTATTATACTTTCAAGCAGTGTCACTGTATTTGTGAGCACCGAACTGAATGATTTCATTTCCAACGCAAGGATGCTGGATTTCTTTAAACCAGTTGTTTCCTTCCTCGTGAAGCTCATACCATATATTCTTACAGGAGTAGCTCTTACAATTTTGTATATTATTATGCCAAACACCAAGGTGCGGTTTGTTCCTGCCTTTGTATCAGGCATTATAGCCGGTACGGTGCTTCAGCTTCTGCAGTGGCTGTATATAGACCTGCAGTTTGGCATAACGAAACTGAGCAGTATTTACGGAAGTTTCGCAGCTATACCTCTGTTTATTATATGGCTCCAGGCAAGTTGGATTGTGCTCCTGCTGGGAGCTGAGCTTGCTTTTGCCAACCAGAATATCTCAAGATATGAATATGAATCGGAGGCATTAAATGTTAGCAACTATCAGAAACGGGCACTGGTTCTGATGATTATGCAACTAATAATCAAAAATTTTGTGTCGGGTGAAAAACCTTTGAGTGCAGAAAATATAGCTACCTCTCTGAAAATACCAATACGACTGGTAAACGATATTCTCCAGGATCTGAATAATGTAAAAATTATTTCAATTGTACATGATAACGAAGGAAAGGAGAGGCTGTTTCAACCGGCTACTGACATCAATAAACTGACTGTAAGTTATGTACTTACTAAACTTGACAGGAAAGGAACTGATCAGAATGTTTTTATAAAAAGCAATAATTTTGAGAAGATCGTAAATATGCTGGATAAGTTTGACAGTCTTACTGCCATGTCTGAATCAAATATTCTGATTAAAGATCTTTAAGACACAGCACTGTTCTCTACCTCGGGTCTGACAGGCTCCTCTTTATTCTCTTCCGGATAGTTTTTAACAAAGCTGATAAAACTTGTAAAGGAATCCCATTTATTGAAAATGTAATGAGGAAGCGGGAGTATAATGTGTTTTGTTGAACTCTGTTTTGACCAGTAGCTTTTCAGATTCCTTGCAGGAAAGACTCTGTCTGTCTCACTTGTGACTGCATAATCCCATCTGAATCCCGGTTCTCCCTGCTCCATAATACGGTTGTACAGCCATCTGAGTTCATCATGCAATGATTTGAGGTTTCTTCCGGGGATCCGGTCCCTGTTCAGCAGATATGTTTTTTTGTCGCCAAACATGCGGAGATAAAACTTTTCCATATTATGCTCTGTCAGGTTATTCAGAGTACCTTCAAATATTTCAGGCGGAATTCCATATCTTTTATCTGCCGGAACAGGTGTTCCGTTGACAGCAATTGTGGTGTCAGGAATAATGTTTGTCTTAGGAAAGAGGTACTCTGCAGCCCACACACCAAGCGACCATCCAATCAGAGTAATTGATTTGTAGGTTTTTGTTTCAGGGAGTATAAGTGCTTCCTCTGCACTGTAATTGTAAAAAAGAATGAAGTCAAAATCATCATTGCATAAAGGAGTAAAAACATTTTCATCCGTGCCCCAACCACCATAAAAGATTACAAGAGTATCATTCTTGTCTCTTCTTCTGATATATGTTTTCATTAGTGTCCCCGGAAGATAAAGAAAACAATCAATCAACCAATTCTACTTGCCTGCAAAGATAGTTAATTTTAAAAAGGAATCAATAAAGAAGGTAATAAAATAAAGAGGAGGAAGGGCGGATTTGAAAATCTGGGAGCGGGCTTTATTAGTGAGATAATTCCCGTGTCTACTGTCTGATAAAAGGACGGAACCATGGTTAGCTGGCGCTGATCCTAAGGTTCCAGATGTGAAAGTCAATGTCTGCAATACAATCCTGATGATTTTCACATCCAACCCTTATTATCTCCTCTTATTCCATTTAGCATGAGCTTCGAAACAAATTTAGATATTTTTTACAAATTATTCAAATCATTGACAAAAAATATTTTTGCTTAAAAATCATTAAATAATGCTTAAATTTGATAAGCATCTCAACATCCTATTTAAGTTTATGATTGCCGAACTGCAGAAAATAGATTTTGATGAAGAAGGAGGTTTTAGGGCTGAATTCATATCTGAGACTGGAGGGTTCTGGCATTTTCATCCGGAATACGAACTTGATCTCCACACTAAAAGCAACGGGACCCGCATAGTTGGTGACAGCGTGGAACTGTTTGACCGTTACGACATGATTCTCCTGGCAGGAAATATTCCACACTGCTGGAATTATTACAGGCCTGAAGGTGATCTGCCGGAAAAACATGGCGTGGTTCTTCATTTTAAGCTTACATCTCTGGGAGAACCATTCATTTCACAGCCTGAAATGTCAAAGGTCAGAGAACTGTTGTCTGAAGCCTCGCGCGGAATCCTATTTTCGCAGGAGGACGCAAGAAAGGCCGAGCCTCATCTGAATAATATGATAAGGAATAAGGGAATTGACAAATTGATTGATTTTTTTAATGTTCTTAAAATCCTAATCAATGCAAAACAGAGAGAATTCCTTTGCACTGAAAACTACCGGCTCGAATATGACGAAAGAGGCAACAAGAAACTGACTGACGTATATAACTACATAAGAGAAAATTACAATAAACCAATTTCCCTGGAAACAATTTCAGGAGTGGCAGGAATGAACCCTTTTTCTTTCTCTAAATATTTCAAGGAAAACAC
>JABUEV010000148.1 GCA_013314865.1 Bacteroidales bacterium
ACAACTGAATAACAACCGATTTTAAAAAAATAAAGTGCCCGTATCTAAAAACCAGCCTCTTACTTCTTATATTTGCACTTTTTAATTCCCTTTTCTCTGAACTGAAATTATTTTTAAGGAAGAAGTAAGGTCTGATATTAATGAAAAACCGCCTTGCAAAAGGAAACATCTTTTATGTCCTGTTCTACAGGATCCTTATTGTAATGATCCTTTTTTCTCTTTCCCGTGCAGGATTCTATGCCTTTAATCAGAAAATGTTTCCGGATGTCACATTCTCTCAGCTTCTCAATATTTTCCGGGGCGGTCTTCTTTTTGACCTTTCTGCTGTTGTCTACATTAACCTTCTGGTAATTCTTCTTCATATTGTACCGTTCGACTTCCGCTACAACAGGCATTACCAGGCTGTGGTTAAATACATATTTCTTATTCTTAACAGCATAGCTATTGCAATTAACAGCGCCGACTACATTTATTACAGGTTTGTATTCAAACGTGCCACTGCCGATGTGTTTGGTACATTTGAACATGAGTCGAACCTTGTGAAACTATTTTTTAAGTTCCAGATCGACTACTGGCCGGTTGTCCTGTTTACGATTTTCTTGTTCTTCCTTCTGCTGGTTCTTTATAATCAGGTGAATCCGGTAAAACCCGCAGTAAAAAACAAGTGGCTGTATCATTCGGTTAACGTCCTGATGATACCATTAATTGCAGGACTCGCGGTAGTGGGAGCGAGGGGAGGATACAGGCACTCCACCCGGCCTATCAGCATAAGTAACGCCGCCCGCTTCGTTGAAAATCCGCATGATGTGGCTATAGTGCTTAATACTCCGTTCAGCCTTATACGCACTTTCAACAAGAAAACACTGACCAGGTATGAGTTTTTTGACGAAGAAACACTGAAGAAAATTTATAACCCTCATTATGTTCCATCACCGAAAGGTCCCTTTAAGAATGAAAACATTGTTATACTTATTCTGGAAAGCTTTGCCAGGGAATATATCGGGGCATTGAATCCAGATCTCGACGGGGGAACCTATAAAGGCTACACTCCGTTTGTAGATTCTCTGTTAACTCATAGCCTTACATTTGATGTTACGATTGCAAACGGCAAGAAATCAATTGAAGCAATGCCTTCAGTGCTCGCTTCAATTCCTTCGCTTGAGACTCCCTACACAATTTCTCATTATGCAAACAATACCATAAAAGGACTTCCTTCTCATCTTAAGGATAAAGGATACTATTCGGCATTTTTCCATGGCGCTCCAAACGGCTCGATGGGCTTTGACTCTTTTGCCAGAATGGCCGGATTTGATGATTATTTCGGACTCGACCAGTATCCGAACAAAGACGATTTTGACGGTGTGTGGGGCGTATGGGACGAACCATTCTTTCAATTCTTCGCCGAAAAACTTAACAGTTTCCCACAGCCTTTCCTTGCTTCAATATTCTCTGTATCATCACACCACCCATTCAAGGTGCCCGAAAAGTACAAGGATAAATTCCCTGAAGGCCCCGCTCCGATAACCAAGGTTGTTTCATATACCGATTTTGCCCTGAGGGAATTCTTCAGTAAGATCTCAACCGAACCATGGTATAACAATACTCTCTTCATCATTACCGCCGACCATACCAACGAGTCGATTCACAAGGAGTTTCAAAATGATTTCGGATCATACTCGGTTCCCATCATCTTTTTTAAGCCGGGAAGCGATATGAAGGGAATGAGGCAAAGAATTGCCCAGCAGATTGACATTATGCCGACTGTATTGAATTATCTCAACTACGATAAAGAATTCATAGCATTCGGCAACGATCTTTTTGACGACACTTCCGGATCATTTGCATTCAATACCACTGGCAGTAAATATAACCTTTACATGGATGACCATATTATGGAAATGATGGAGACTGAGCCGGTGGGAGTCTTTAACTATAAAACCGACAAGTTTCTTGTCAACAACCTGCTCGGTAAAAACCCTGAACTGCAGAATAAAATGGAAGAAAAACTCAGGGCAATAATACAGACCTATAACAGCCGCCTGCTCGACAACAGGATGACGGTGGAAGGGGAATAGTCTTGGTCTTCTGGTCTGCTGGTTATAAGTCTTGCAGTCCTGCAGGACTACCCTCCCTTCCTCGCTTTTAGGAAATCCATAACAATATCCCTCAGGATGTTGGCAAATTTTACATCCTTTATCTCTTCAGGCTTAAACCATTGAACCTTTTCACCTTCAAGAAGGATGATCTCTTCCAGCGGGAGATCAAGTTTACCGGAATAGATGTATTTAATGTTCGGGTATGCATCTCCCTCAAGACATACATACCTGTTGAAAAACCTGTAATCCTTTAAATCCAAATCAAGTTCCTCTTTCACTTCTCTTATGAGCGCCTCTTCGGGCGACTCTTCCTCCTCGACATGCCCGCCTATCAGATCCCAATGAAGTGGAAAAGGAATGCCTGGTTTGTTATCACGTAGGTAAAGAAGAATTTCTCCGGCTGAATTTTCAAAAATTATGGCAGCGATCTTTTTCATTTAATTGAGGTCTAAATCAACTGGATTTAAATCATTGAAAGTATAAGAAATTTAATTATACGAAATTAAAAGATTCAAAAATTGAGTCCACTCCGATTATTAATTCCACCCCTAAATCCCCTAAAGGGGACTTATACAAACTGCTCATTATATAACACACCCCCTTCAGGGGGTCGGGGGGTTAAAAAGGGACTTGCAGGATTAATTACTTTATTTATTACTTTTCGGAGCTAACTCAAAAATTCATAGATTCAAAACGCATAAATCACCCTTACGATAATGTTAAAACATTTATACATACCTCGTAGAGGTATTCTGTTGGTAGAAAACAGGTCAACAGATAGATATTAGCGCCGGAACGGTTTGTTGTTTATTTCTGAAAGCTTTTGTTCAGGCGCAATCATTGCAGGGTTTCGGGTTTATGGTTGAAGGGTTGTATTTTCAGAACCATTTTATTCAACCCACTTCGGGGTTGATAGACTGGTGGAGTGTCCGTACCCACGGGTTATGCCTGCGGCTTACCCGCGGTTATTCATATGCAACCGCTCCGCGGTTGTGATTTATTTTTTTATTCTGGTTTCTTCGCAGTCCTAAACACGACTATAAGAACACCAGACTGGAAGACTTATAACCACGGAGTGCCTGCGGCACAACACAGAGTTTTCACAGAGTTTCACTGTTTCTTTCCGGATCATTAAATCCTCTAATCCTCTAACCCTCAAATCTTCAAATCTTTAACGGTGAACCCTCGAGAAATATTTTTCCATTTTTAATCTCTTTACATCTTCCGCAAAGGCCGGGTACATTTCATCTGTTAAATTTTTAACAGGAAGTCTGAATTTTCCGCAATCGAATCCGATATATTTCATAAAAGCCTTGCCGACTCCCATTCCGCCATATTTGCCCAGCAGACGGATCATCTCAATGGATAACATTTGAAGTCTTTGTGCTTCATGTAGATTGTCTTCCCTGTAATTTCTAAGAAGTTCATGATACAGCGGGGCCGCATAGTTAAAAGTGCTTCCAATGGCAGCTTTACAGCCCAGAGCAAGCGACGGCAGAAAGTTTTCGTCTTTTCCGCATAGAATGTCATAAGCGCCCTCCATGTACCGCAGACATGAAAGGAAATCCATGGAATCCTCGTGCGTGTATTTAATGCCGGCAAAATTTGGCAACATCCCGGAGATCTTTTCAAGAAATTTTATCATCGGAAAGTTTACTCCTGACAGACCGGGAATATGGTAAAAATATACCGGCATCTGAGGGACGGCCTCGCCAACCATTGCGCAATATTCAGCCAGATGACCTTCATCGGGAGGCTTGAAATAGTAAGGTGCAACAACAGCAATGGCTGAAATGCCTGCTTCAAACGAGAAAATCGCATTCTCAATGCATTCTTTATAGCAGGTTCCGCCTACAAGATTAATGATTCGTATTTTACCTCCTGACTTATAGCATTCTGCCCATTTGCCGGCCATTATCTGTTTTTCCTTCTGGCTCAGAGATGCCCCTTCTCCGGTGGAACCGTTAACAAAGGCACCGGTTATGCCATTTTCTTCAAGCATTTTGTAATATTCAGGCACCAGATCAGGCATAACGTTTCCTTGCTTGTCCATCGGGGTAAAAGGAGCTGCCAACAGTCCTTCGAATTCAATCAGTTTTTTCATTTATGAGTTTTTCAGGGTCTTGTAAATGTAGTGAAATTACGGAATTCAAGGATTCAAAGGATTTCAAAATTCCAGAATTGGCTCCGCCGAGCTCACCCAACAGTAAAAGTCGTGCAGTCATGCAGTCCTGCAGTCCTGCAGTCTGCTAATAATGTTCCGATAGAATTTTCTTTCAACCGTGGAGCGGTTGCATAATTATGACCTGACCTGTTTAAAACCACGGTGTGCCTGCGGCACAACACAGAGTTATCACGGAGTTTCACTGCTTTCTTCTGAATGATGAATAAATCCTTACTTATAAGACTGCACGACTGCAAAACTGCAAGACTGCATGACTTATGAACAGAGAACCTTTCATCACCTTTTTTCCGGTTTTTGTCAAAACGTTAAATTCCTGATTTATAAATGAAACAATCAGATACGATTATCTAATTAACAGAATTGCAATACTTTACATGAAGAATTCTTCGATATCCCATAGGAACAGCCATTTTTCTCATAAATTTTTACCTCTTTTTGACGAACAGACCGGGATCAATTATTAAAGGTACTTAAAAATGAGTGTATGTCTCTTCCATCATGATGAAAGGTTTCTAAAAGTGTCTGATTATACCATATAATGAGCGTTGGCTGGTTGTTTTGCTTCCCTTTGTAAAGCTATTTTTACATCGTTAATGAAGTGTAGAATGGTCAATAAAAAACCAAAAGGAATGAAGACATTTTATAAAATCTCGGCACAGGAAATAGGCACCGTGGTGATCCGAAAGAGGAAGATAGCAAAGGCTCTCCGAAGATGGCTGAGGGAGAACGGGTTTGAGTACAGGTACAACTACTTTGTAACCTATTAGACTTTGAAGTGAGAAACGCTTTGTCTTTAGGGGTCAATGATTGCACCGGCATATTAACACAGTTCATGTGCGACGGGTAGCACCATCTTGTTATTAAGCATTTATTTGAAACATAAAACACACTGAGGGATGAAAGGCCCGAATGTCATAAAACACGGAAGAATAAGTTTACTGGCGTTCATTATGCTTTTCATGCCAGCTGTAAGCACCGCCCCTGTGGCTGAATTCAGCATAAGGATGGCAAGGTACAATGCCGCCAGGGAGATTGTCCGCAAAAAGCATCATGAAGCTGAATTTGACAGGTTTGTAAGGGATCTTGGCTACCGTGAATCGGCCAATAACTGGTTATGCATAAATCTGATAGGGTGTTTCGGTGAGTGGCAGTTTGCCGAAGGCACACTTCACACCCTGGGGTTCAGGCAGGTAACTCTTAAGAAATTCAAAAAGGATCCGTACATATTCCCCCCGGAACTTCAGCGACTGGCGCTTGAATCGCTCATAAGGGCCAATCTGTCTTTGATAGGCAACTATGAAGATTATGTAGGCGACACCATCATGGGAGTGGTTGTAACAAAGTCGGGCATCATAGCGGCCGCCCATCTTGGAGGCTACAGGTCGGTGCAGAAATTCCTTGCTTCCCGCGGTAAAATAAATAAAAAGGATGTCCTCGGGACATCCGTATTTAACTACATGAAACGCTTCAGGTATTATGATCTGGGGTGAAGAAGAACCATAATTGCTCTTTACTTCATCATTCTCCCTTGTATCTGATTAAAAAATAAGAACTATCTTTGGCAATCATCAAAGAAAGGGGAAATATTTTTATCTTACACCCGACATTTTACCAGGCATGACTGGAAGAAATAGCAACGGTCACGAGAAAAAAACTATCCGGGTATTGGTCTTATCATGTACAACATCCTGGCAGTATCCTATTTTGCTGGTTCTTGTTATGATATCTTTTGGCCTTAATGCCCAGGTGCACCCCGACCTTGGCCTTCACGGCAATGTTACCTGGCTCAGCGATACAAAAATAAGAGTGGAATATGACTGGACAAATGATGCACAGCTCCTCGACTGGACTGCCACTGACGGTTCGACACTTGAACGAGGTAACGGGATTGTTACAATTAAGGGAGGAACCGCATCGGTAAGGTCAATGGTATGGAGACAGTATATCAAATGCTCCCGCATTTATGCTGAAAATGCAGAGGCAATTAACTCCCCCCAGGCTCATCTTAATTTTATCACTAACGTAATCGGATGGACAGGCTATAACTTCAATCCGCCGGAAATAATAGGAGTCATTTATATCTCATATGGAAATATATGGGTGGAAAACGGTGCTGCGGATAATCTGCCCTCCCCTTCAATAAGCCTGGGGAAGGCATATACTGTTGATATAAA
>JABUEV010000149.1 GCA_013314865.1 Bacteroidales bacterium
TTCAGGAATTGAATGTGCAATTACCATTCCTCCGGCCTTACGGTATCTTGCAAAAGTTTCAGCGTTGAGTCTTTCACCTGTTGCAACCCACTGAAGGTCTTCATATGTTATCCCGAATGATTCCTGCCAACCCTCATCATACACAGCGCTCTCAATAGTCGTCTGCGTTGCCGGGTATGGATAACACTCCACTGATATATCAAGATTCCGTGACCTTGCCTCTTTAATCATCTGAAGCATTCGCGGCGTATAACGAAACCCGAGACTCGTTATATGCGCCACATGAAGCGGAGCTCCTGAAACCGCTGACGCAGAAAGAACCTCTTCAAGAGCTGAAATACAGCTGTTAGGCTCCTTTATACCTCCGTAACGAAGATGTACATAGCATGAAGCCTCATAAAGACCTGCCGCACGGAACATTTCAAGTATCTCCCAGTGTGATGCCCCGGGAGTGTACATAAGTCCGAACCCGGCACCGAGAGCACCTCTATTCAGTCCATGCTTTATTCCTTCTTTCAACATTTCAATCTCATCATCTGTTGCGGCCCTGCTGACCGCATCACCAACAGGTGCAAATCCTCCCGGGTCATTCATTATTTTCATCCTCAGGGGAACATGACCGGCACTTACCCCATAGTTTATTAATGTATGTCCTTCTCTTTCGCCGTACCACCTGTCCACATCAGCTGTCCCCATTTCCAGTTCAAGGGCAGTCGTGACACCGTCCATCACTTTATAACTGTAGTTTTCGCTGTCCTGTCCGTGCTGATGAATGTCAATGAAACCCGGTGCAACTACAAGTCCCTGTGCATCAATTATCCTAAGACCATTAATTTTGTCTGCTGTTACTGACTGTATCGAGCCGTCTTTAATGCCGATGTTCATCACTTCATCCAGTCCCGACTCCGGATCAATTACCCTGCCGTTTAGAATTACCGTGTCAAAAACATTCTCATTTGTGCCGCTTCTGCAAGCAGACAGAAAAAGCATAATTGAAAAAAGGAAAAAACCGTACCATGGAATCCGAAAAATAACTTTCATTTCGCCTGAAATAATTACTGATAGTCTAAATATATAAAACACAAAGTAAGTTGATGAATATTTATTCATTATTCATGCTATTTTAGGAAATAATTCAATCACTTAACTATGAAAGACAAATTTCTTCTGCTCTGGAAAAAATATTTTGGTGATGCCGAACTACCGGTTGTATTCTATTACACCGACGGTGATGGCGGTGCGGAATGGGCTGAAAAGCCGAAAGGGCACAGCTGTATCATTTGCGAACTTTCAAAGGTGAGAAACGGGAAATGTGTGGTTTATGATGCCGGAAGAGTGACCTGCGGTGGTGCAAAAAAGTATCTGGGTTATACCGAGACCATGAGGCCGGGATTTGAATATTTCCTTTCGTGCGGAAATGAACAGATGGAGGGAGAAAGGTATCTCCGGACGCCTGATCAGGTCAGGGAGTTTATGAAGCTCCATAAAAAAATCCCGGGTTCTGGAAGGAATATTGTATTCAAAAGATGGGATAAACTCGGGGAGAACGAAAAGCCTGATGTAGTGATTTTCTTTGCACCACCCGATGTTTTGTCGGGACTCTTCACCCTTGCCAACTTTGACCAGACAGATCCAAACGGAACCTTCACACCATTCGGCTCCGGATGCGGATCAATAGTTTATTACCCTTACCTTGAAAGCAAATCTGAAAGACAAAGAGCAGTCATTGGAATGTTTGACCCCTCGGCACGGAAGTGCGTTCAGGAAAACATACTCACTTTCGCTGTACCTTATGAGAGATTCACAAAAATGACTGACAATATGGAAGAAAGCTTCCTGATCACAAACACGTGGAGGAATCTGAAAAAAAGGATAATCACATCAAGTGGTTGAAGATGACCGGTCGTGTGTCTGAAAGCGATGCAAGGCATCTTAGAGGACTTGAGGCAATACTCGATAAACCGCTTCTTGGCTCATTCATTTTAAGTAATGACCCGTCTGTGCGTAAAATCTCAGATAAAATTACTGCATTCCCGTCTGCCATGTTCCTGAGCTGAACAGATCAAGCGATTTTATGCCTTACATAAAAATCTTTGTTTAAAATTAAATTGACTTTCAGCATAATTAGAAATAACTTTGATTTACTTCCTGCAGTTCAAAATATTTCTTGATTACAGGATTTTTAACTTAAACAGAATTAATACTAAAACATTCACATGAAAAACAAAAAGGTCCCGGAAACCATAGATGAGTATATTTCATCTTTCCCTCCTGAGATACAGTCATTACTGTTAAAAATCCGGAAAGCAATCAGGAAAGCCGCGCCTGAAGCTGAGGAAAAGATAAGTTACCAGATGCCTGTGTATAAATTCAAAGGTGTAGTGGCATATTTCGCGGCGCACTCAAATCATATCGGTTTTTACCCCGGCCCCGGGGCAATTATAGCTTTTAAGGAAGAACTGTCGGACTACTACACGTCTAAGGGGACAATTCACTTTCCTTATGACAAACCATTGCCTTTAAGGCTGATATCACAAATAGTGAAATTTAATTACATCAGGAACCTTGAAAAAGACAAATTAAAGAAAGGAAGAAAGAAGTATGAAAGTAGTTGATATAACCTCAGAAACAGAAAATCAATACTTCTGTTGTCTTGAGGATTGGTCGGAAGAAATAAAAGAAGCCGGCGACCATAAGCAAAAGTGGTATAACCAAATGAAAGATAAAGGCTTAAAGGTTAAGTTTGTCCTGGATGAAAATAATATAATCGGAGGCATGATCCAGTATCTGCCCATTGAGCATTCAATATTTGAAGGGAGAAATCTGTATGCAGTATTGTGTATTTGGGTTCACGGTCATAAGAAAGGTCGGGGTGATTACCGTGGAAAAGGCATGGGCAAAGCTTTATTGAAAGCTGCAGAGGAAGACGCAAGGCAAAAAGGAGCAGAAGGTCTTGTAACATGGGGATTGATAATTCCGGCATTCATGAGGGCTTCCTGGTTCCAAAAGCAAGGCTACAAAGTTGTTGACAAGAGTGGAATTATGAGGCTATTGTGGAAACCTTTCAATGAAAATGCCGTGCCCCCAAAATTTATAAAACCTAAAAAACAACCTACAGCCGGAGAAAAGAAAGTAAATGTAAGTGTTTTTTGCAGCGGCTGGTGCCAGGCAATGAACATTGCATTTGAAAGAGCCCGGAGAGCTTCACAGGAGTTTCCAGGTAAAGTTAATTTTCAGGAGCTTGACACCACTGACCGTGAAATAGTTAAAGAATGGGGCATCAATGATGCACTTTTTGTCGATGGTAAAGAAGTCCGAACCGGTCCTCCACCTTCTTACGAAAAAATCAGAAAAAAGATTGAAAAGAGAGTGAAACGGCTGAAATAATTTATTTCATACCACAAAACACGGGAATAAGGAAATCAGCGTCGGGTGTTTCCATGAATGTGGCAAAAAATATAAAGGGCAGGCTTGAAATCAATAAACCAGTTTATGTAATGTTTCAACCGTCATTCAATCAGTTCCCTTACCTTTTTAATATCTACTTCAACAGCCGGATTAAAATCACTGCTGTTCATGTACCGGGTGATTGATTTCAAAAGCTGACTCATAACAACACTTTCCTTCTGATTATTCTTTAAGTCTATACTGCAGACAAGCAATTTTCCGCCTGATGTCTTAGCCTCAAAAGCCAGTGCCAGCCTTCTGTTCTCGAACCAGGTGTCGATCGGCTGGATAAGAGGCTTCAGTGCTCCGGGGAATCCGTCAAGTATCATAGCCTGCGACCTGGTAACCGGTTCCCACCATTGCCAGTTGCTGTGAAATTCTGTAGGGAAATCACTGAACACCGGATGTTTTGGATCGCATAGAATCCCAAGCGTGTGAGGAGCCTGGTTGTTTGTCCATGCAGTGTTCCAGAAGATACTTGAAAAGCCTATGGCAACTTTTGCCCCTTTATTTTCAGAGACCTTGCCATACGTCAGAAGAAGTACCGTACCTCCCTTCTTAAGTGTCTCCTCGGCATTCCGGTCAAGCTTGTCCGTTACCAGTACACTCCCTGCATCATAATCCTGTTGTACCGGATATACGAAGAAGTCCCATTTATTCCTGAAAGGTGTTCCCCCGACCGATACTTCAAATGTAAGTTTTCGCGCATCAGAAATATCATTCAAATTCATATTGAAAACCCCGGCAATGATTTCGTTCCCGACCGGTATTTCATCCATTTTCATAACTTCACTCCGATACACTTTTCCTTCGTTGTCAGTGATCTTACACATTATTTCAGCATTCTTAATGGGATCTCTTCCGAAATGTGCAAATTCAACCCTTGCTTCAAACGTTTCATCATTTGAATAAACCAGTTTCTTCATTCTGGCAAGAGGCACTGTTTCGTTGCAGAACATTCTGAACTCTTCAGAAGTAATGTATCCCTTCGATTCAAAGAATGGATTCAGAATACCCACAAGGGCTGTCCCCTGCCCCGGAAAATCATGAAGCTGGAGAAGCTGAAAGCCTGCAAAGCCCGGTGTCCGAAGGGCAGCCTCTATGTCAGCCTTGTAACACAGTGCCTGAAGTTTGCCTGAAGCCATAAGGAAATCCTTTGCCTGGTCTCCCATAAAATTTGCTTCCAGAGTTTCCCTGAAAATCTCAAAATTGGTCGGCTTCAGAACCCCTGTGTATTTCTGTATCTCACTGAAGTCGGGATAGACACACCATTGGCCTATTTCATGACCAACCGTAGGGATATTGAACTTTGACACAAAATCCCTGAAGTCAAACCATGTCTGGGGAGGCTCGGCATTTATTATACTTTTCAGGCCTTCTCCCCAGTGCTGAATGCGGGGATCAGACGGCAGATTGTAATCATTTTCAGGTATGATGGGCCAGCCTGCACCTGAAGTATATACGCGTCTGTTATCTATTGATTTCCAGTATGAAATTAATTCTCCCAGAAATTTGTTCTGATTTCTTCCGGCCGGTTCGTTTCCATACGCAAGCATGCAGAAGGATGGATGATTGCCGTACGCTCTCAGTATTTTTTCACTTTCGAGGTAGATAAACCTGTCAACTGCTCCGCCATCGCCAATTGTGGTTCCCTGGTTTGCCCATGAACTGCACTCTATATGAAGATAAATCCCGAGCTTGTCGGCTGCAATAAAAGCCGCTTCAGGAGGACACCAGGAATGGAACCGTACATGATTCAATCCGTACTCCTTAACCCTTCCGAACAGTTTCTCCCAGGAAGCCACATCAGACGGCGGGTAGCCTGTGAGCGGGAAAATACAGCACTCAAGCGTTCCCCTCAGAAAAACAGGATGACCATTAATCTCAAACCTCGTTCCGCTTGCCTTGAATTCCCTCATTCCAAAATCTTCTGAATATTTGTCAATTACACCCTTTCCTTTTTGAGTCAGAACTGCTTCGAACCTGTAGAGAGAGGGGTCAAACTCGCTCCATAACCTTGGCTTCAGGATTTTATAATTTAACACTATCTGATGTTTATCAGAATTTGTAACAATTGTTACATTTTTCAAGGGAAGCTTTTGTCCGGCATCTGAGTTAAAGAGAACAGCCCTGACTTTCACCTTGCCATTGAAATCAATGTTATCCGGATTTTTTATGCTGATGACAGCCCTTGCGACTTTTTTCTCAATGTCCGGTGCAATCTTTATTTCATCAATAAACACCGACGGTAAAGCCCTGAGGCTTATCTCCCCTGTAATTCCGTTCCAGTTCGACTGGGTATGATCACTAATGCTGTGGGAATTTACACCGATCGGAATTACCACCCGGTTATCGATACGCACAGTTATCAGGTTTTCGCCGGTTTTAATGAACGGAGTAATATCGTACTGATGAGGCACTGCCAGGCTGTTTTCACTTCCTGCTTCATGTCCGTTTACGAAAAGTTTTGATTCCCAGTGGCATCGCTCAAGGAACAGCATTATACGTTTTCCGGCCCATTTTTCAGGTATGTTAACCTTTTTCTGGTACCAAGCAGGACCCTTGTAATACTTTACGGGCTTCAGCCAGAATGGTATTTTAATGTTCCCGGGCTGTCTGTATTTTTCGTACCTGTCATCTGTAAAATATGATCTGTCTACTATGTCGCCTGTCCAGTCGGTATTGACCGTTACTTCATACCCCTTGCCGTTTTCTGCCATTGAGCCCGGCAGAATGACTGTCTCAGGAAGTTCATTCATGTACCATTGCTGTTCAACACCCTGATCAAGCGAATCAATCCGGAATTTCCATTCCCCGGCCAGCGACATGGTTTCTCTTGTAAAATCTTTGCCGGAACTGCATCCGGCAAGAACAATCAATATGAAGAGATATTTTTTCATTATTTAGACTTTTTGTTTTAATAATTTCAACTCTTATCATTAATTGCCTGTCAGGCCCGGCTCTGTTTTCTGACGGAAACCTGTCCTTTTAT
>JABUEV010000150.1 GCA_013314865.1 Bacteroidales bacterium
TACCAGGGAATGCATAAACATAAGCGTTCCAACCGGCATTATAGAGATACAGGTATTTCATATCCTCAAACAGTTCTACAACCTTGTTCTGATTGGCCGACCAGTTAAGTGTAACATCCCATGAGAAGTTTGGTTTCTGTATGGGAGAAAACATTGCCTGGAGTTCGATACCCTGGTTCTGGAGGTTTCCGGCGTTGATGGTCTTGTTGGTAAACCCTGTTGTACGTGAAATAGCGATATCCATAATCTGGTTCACGGTGTTTTCCCTGTAAAGGTTTACATCAAAGCTCAGTCTGTTCTGGAACAGTTTAACTTCCATACCTACTTCCTTTGATCTCTTCCTTTGAGGCTTAAGACCGAGAGGAGGTATAGTGCTTGTGTAACCCAGAGAAGGATTACCGTTGAATGGCTGGGCGGCACTGTAAACACCTTGGAGAGCATAAGCTCCAGCTGTTCCGCCAACCTCAGCATAGCTTCCTATGAATTTTACAAATGAAAGGACATTGGATTTAATTCCAAGAGCATCGGTGAGAATAAATGAAAGGGATGCTGACGGATAAAAATATGAATTATTATCAATCGGCAAAGTTGATGACCAGTCATTTCTGCCGGTAAGGTCGAGGAAGAGCCAGTTCTTGAAGCCAAAGTTAGCAGTTCCGAATACACTGTGTAATTCAGTATGGTATTCGCTTAGTCCGGTTGTTGCCTGAACTGCAGCATTGCTTACTGAATAAAGGTCGGGGATGATAAGGTCTGCAACGGATGTTGACCTGTACTGGCTATTGTAACGGTTGTATTCAGCACCAAGGCTTCCGTTGAAGGAGAAATCTCCGAATGACTTGAGGAATTCAAACCTTGCGTTGGCATTTATTTCCTGCCGTCTGTTAGAGTAAGTGTCAAATCCGCCGAGCGGGTCTTCAACATTGCCCTGTGCATACCTTTGCATAATATCCTCGATATACCAGTCGGTACCTGCAGTAGCTCTGAATGTAAGCCAGTTCGTGAATCTCCATGAGAAGTTCATATTACCGATCATTCTGTCCCTGTTTCTGGAGTTGGTCATTTTGTGCATTGTCCAGTAGGGGTTGTTGTGATAGCTATGGTTCCAGTTGAAAGGAAGACCTGTGACGGGATCTATTTCCTGCCATCTTTCCTTAAGGACCTGCATATCAACCTGGCGGCCGAACCACTGGCTTATTGACTGCATCGGGTTTCCTGCATTGTAACCGTTTTCAGCAATGTTATCACTCTTGTTGCTGATGTAGGTTGCTGAACCGCCAACGGTTATTTTGCTTGTCACAGCCATCTCACCATTAAGAGTAATGGTATTCTTCTTCAGGTCGGTATTTGGAAGTATACCTTTGATATTCTGGTTGGTGAGTGAAAGACGGAAGTTTGCTCCGGCTTTTGCACCTGCAACAGCGAGGCTGGTAGTTGATTTCAGTCCTGTTTCAAAGAAGCTTTTTACGTTATCAGGATGAGCAATCCATGGTGTCGGGGTACGGATACCAGTTTCCGGATCATAAGGGCTGTCGAACTGCGGAATAAGTCTTCCGTCAAGAGGCGGTCCCCAGCTTTCATCCACACCGTCGTTGACACCTCCATACATACCATCAACGTATGCGAAAGAGTACTGGCCGCTTCCAAATTCATCACATGAACCCTGTCCGTAAAGGTCCTGATATTTTGGTATAACCAGAGGATTCTCCCACATCATGTTTTGTTCAACAGTAACTCCCAGTCCGGGTTTCCCAAGCTGTGATTTACCTGATTTGGTTGTAATAAGGACAACGCCGTTAACTGCTCTTGACCCGTAAAGGGCTGCTGCACTGGCACCTTTCAGAATGCTGATACTTTCAACGTCTGAAGGGTTAATGTCACTGGCAGCGTTTCCGTAGTCCATACCACCGTATGCTCCAGGGTCAGAATAAGAGTTGTTGATAGGAACTCCGTCGACCACGAAGAGAGGCTGGTTGTTGCCGCTTGCAGAGAGTGAGTTGACACCCCTGATGAGGATTCTTACACCAGAAGCAACACCACCGTCAGAGTTGGTAATCTGAACACCAGAAAGCTTACCCTGAAAAGCATTGATGATGTTTGAGACTTTTGTCTTTTCAATGGCTTCACCTCCCAGGTCCTGTACCGCGTATCCAAGTGCTTTTTTCTCACGTGAAATACCCAATGCAGTAACAACAACTTCATCGAGGCCAAGTATATCCGACTCCAACACTACATTAATAGTGGTTCTGCCAGATATCGGCACTTCCTGTGATTTCATACCGATATATGAAAAAACAAGAGTTGTTGCATTCTGCGGTACGGCCAGGGTGTACTTGCCGTTCACATCGGTTGTGGTTCCAATTGTGGTACCTTTAACCTGAACAGTTACACCTGGAATAGGCCCCTCCCCCTCAGTGGCGGAAGTAACCGTACCAGTAATGACTATTGTCTGTGCAAGAAGTGCGTAACCACCTACAAACACAGACAAAACAATCAATAGCAATAGTTTCTTCATAAGAATAAAGATTAGGTTTAGAATTTATTTCAGCCGAAAATAATTGTTTATTTTAAAACTGCAAAAAAAATCAGCTGATTTTTAACTTCGTGTAATGTTTGTAGAACAAAATTACGGATTCAATGCCTTTAAGAAAATTAAAAAGAGGGAAGTTTTCGTTTGGCGAATGAATGGCATCCGATTCAAGGCCAAAGCCCATCAGTATTGATTTTACACCCAGGATTTTTTCAAAAGTCGCCACTACAGGTATACTGCCGCCGCTTCTCACCGGCACAGGTTTCATCCCAAGAGATTCTTCAACTGCCATTGAAGCAGCCTGGTATTCAGGTGTGTCAAGCGGGCTTATGTAAGCTTCTCCGCCGTGCAGGTATTCCACATTGACCTTCACTCCGGGAGGCGTGATTCTATTAATATGTCTCTCAAACAGTTCAGCAATTCTTTCAGGCTTCTGGTCAGGCACTAGTCTCATAGATATCTTTGCGGAAGCTTTCGCAGGAATAATGGTCTTTGTGCCTTCGCCGGTAAAGCCTCCCCACATACCATTCACATCCAGAGTTGGTCTTATCCCTATCCTTTCGATATCTGTATAACCTGTCTCACCTGAAAGTGCAGTCACTCCGGCCGAATTCATGAATTTGGCCCTGTCGAACGGCCGTCGGGCCATTTCCTGGCGCTCCTCAGAGGTACATTCAATAACATCATCATAAAATCCCGGAATTGTAATACGGTTATCACTGTCCTTCAATGAGGCAATAATTGAACATAAAACATTGCATGGGTTTATAACCGCACCGCCATAAAGCCCTGAATGCAGGTCTCTTCCCGGACCTGAAAGGTCTACCTGGAAATATGCCAGCCCTCTCAGGCCTGATGTAATGGATGGTGTCTCTGTTGATATCATTGTTGTATCAGAGATAAGAATCATATCGGATGCAAGCATTTGCCTGTTATCTGTCAGGAATCCTGCCAAGCCTGCAGATCCGGTCTCTTCCTCGCCTTCCACTATAAATTTAATATTGCATGGCAATGAGCCTGCAGAGGTCATATATTCGAGTGCTTTAATGTGCATAAAAAGCTGACCCTTGTCGTCGTCTGCTCCTCTGCCCCAGATTTTATCATCTTTCAGAACAGGTTCAAAAGGATCGGTGAGCCAAAGTTCAAAAGGTTCTGCGGGCTGAACATCATAATGACCATAGACCAGAACCGTCGGTAACTTATTTGAAATTATTTTTTCAGCAAAAACAACAGGATTGCCTGAAGTAGGCAATATCTCGGCCCTGTCTACTCCGGCTTTTTCAAGATAACTCTTTATCAGCCTGGCTGCCCTGAGCATATCAGGCTTATTCTCTTCCTTTGCACTTACTGATGGAATCCTGATCAGGGCAAAAAGCTCCTCCAGGAACCTTTCTGCGTTATCTTCGATATATTTTTTAACAGGTATCATATCCGGAAGTTTTTAATTTCTTTATTTATACCACAGAGTTTCACGGAGTATACTCTGAGTTACACTGCTTGGGTCTTAGAAATCAGCGGCTGGATTTAATGCGTTTCTTTCTTAATTCTTTTGCAGCTATGCATAATTCATTGTAAACATCTTTGCCCAGTGCCCTTATTAAAGGAACTTTAAGAAACTCATATACATATACTTCTTCCCTTTCACCACATTCAACTGCTGTTTTGCATATCTGCAATTCCTGGTAATTTACTGCCTTAAAACCGGTGTAATCTTTTATCCTGACAGGAAACAGATGACAGGAAACTGGTTTTCTGAAATTAGTTTTTCCGTGAGAAAATGCCATTTCTATACCGCACATGAAGATGCCGTCCTTTATGACTGTATAGGCACACTCTTCGCCATTAATAAGAGGGGTGACCTTATCGTTTTCAAAATCAACAGTATGTGTTCCTGTTTTTTCAATAACTTCAACTCCTTCAGGACGAAGATAAGGTTTTATATCTGTCCAGATTTCATCCAGGATATCAACCTCGTTATCTGTCAGAGGTGCACCGGAGTCGCCATAGCGGCAGCAGTTACCTTTGCATAAGGAAAGGTCGCACCTGAATTTTTTTTCAAGAATGTCGAGGCTGAATATGTTATCGCCTATCTGAAGCATTCTGATTTTTTTTCTTGAATTTCCCTAAGTATGCCTTGTCACATCTGGCGCCAGGCTATTACAAACATTCCCTGCCGGGCTGTTTATGAAGAAATTATCAGGATTCTTATACCAGAATCTTTCCGGTCATTTTAGCAGGAACTGGCATGCCCATAATAGTCAGCAGGGTTGGTGCGACATCTGCAAGAATGCCTTCGCGGATAGATTTGTAGTCGTCACTGACAAGTATTGAAGGTACCGGGTTTGTTGAATGAGCTGTATTTGGTGTTCCGTCTTCATTGAGAGCTTTGTCGGCATTACCATGATCTGCTATAATCAGCACGTCATAACCTTTATTCCTTGCAGCTTTAACAACAGCACCTACGCATTCGTCGACAGTGGCGACAGCTTTCTTTATTGCTTCATATACTCCTGTATGGCCTACCATGTCACCATTGGCAAAATTAAGGCAGATGAAATCGTACTTTTCTGTCTCTATAGCCTTTATTACTTCATCCTTCACGCCATATGCGCTCATCTCGGGCATCAGGTCATAAGTTGCGACTTTTGGTGAGGGAACCAGTATTCTGTCTTCATTTTTAAACACTTCTTCCCTCCCGCCGGAAAAGAAGAAGGTCACATGAGCATATTTTTCGGTTTCGGCTATCCTTAACTGTCTGAGTCCTGCAGAAGCCAATACCTCACCGATTGTGTTGTCAACATTTTCTTTTGGATATATTACATGCAGTCCTTTGAAGGTAGCATCATAAGGTGTCATTGTACAATAATGCAGGGGCATCGTTTTCATACCAAACTCGAGCATATCCTTCTGCGTCAATGCGATTGTGAGCTCTTTCGCCCTGTCATTTCTGAAGTTGAAAAAGATAACCACATCTCCTTCCTTAAGTGTTCCCACAGGTTTTCCATTTTCATCAACAACAACGATAGGCTTCATAAACTCATCGGTAATGTCATTGTCATACGACTTCTGCATAGCCTCCAGTATATTTGTTGCAGGTTCGCCTTTTCCATGCACTATAAGGTCATAAGCCTCCTTTATTCTTTCCCATCTTTTATCCCTGTCCATTGCATAGTAACGACCGACAAAAGAGGCAACTCTGCCGTTTGACTTTTCAAGATGCTGAAGTAATTCACGCATATATCCCAGTCCGCTTCTCGGATCTGTATCCCGGCCGTCGCCAAATCCGTGCACAAAAACATTTCTGAGACCATATTCCATTGTCATATCGCAAAGGGCATATAGATGTTCATCAAGAGAATGAACACCACCGTCGGAAAGCAATCCAAAGAAATGAACCTGTTTGTTATTTTTCGCCGCATAGCTAAATGCCTCTGTTAGCACAGGGTTTCTTTTTATCTCACCTGACCTTATTTCCTTGTTTATTTTAACCAGGTCCTGGTAGATTATTCTTCCTGCTCCAATATTTAAGTGTCCTACTTCCGAGTTTCCCATTTGACCGTCAGGCAGGCCGACGTCTTCGCCTGAAGCATGAAGCCTTGAATTAGGATATTTATTTTTAAGATATGTAAGGTTTGGGGTGGGCACCTGTGAGATCACATCAGCCTTTGAACCATCGCCAATTCCCCATCCATCGAGAATCATTAAAAGGACTTTACTTTTAATCATACTAAAGTGTGCTGTTAAAAGGTTAAAAACTTTCTGAAAATTCTTTATTCAAAAAAGAAAAAAGAGAAAGTTCAACGACAGTTAGCTTATCTAAACCAGGATTTGAAGAATACTTATCAATAGTTCTGTTAATCAATTCAATTGACCCTTTATATTTATCTTCAGTTAATCGTT
>JABUEV010000151.1 GCA_013314865.1 Bacteroidales bacterium
GCATCCGGATGAGTATAAGAAAACCATCTCTTCTGTCCTTGATGATATTAAACATCTGACTGATATATCAAACAGACTTCTTCTGCTCGCCCGGACAAGCGCGGAAGGGCCGGCCAATTACAGCAGTAATATACGTATAGACGATATCCTCTGGCAGACCCGTGAGGAAATACTTAAATTCAATAACAGTTACAATATTACTATAAAAATTCCCGAATCAATTACTGACTCAGACTGCATGCTGGTAACCGGAGATGAAAGCCTCCTTAAAGTCGCATTTTCAAATATAATTGATAATGCCTGCAAGTACTCTGCCGACAAAAGCGTTGAGATAAAAATCGGAAGTAGTAACCATAACGTGGAAATTGTTTTTGAAGACCATGGTTCAGGAATTCCTAAGGATGAACTTCCTCATATCTTTGAACCATTTTATCGCGCCGCAAATTCAAAGTCTGTCCCGGGAAGCGGAATCGGTCTTCCCCTGGTGAATCAGATAATCAAAAACCATAACGGGAAGATAAATATTATTTCGAAACAAAATATTGGCACTCAGGTATTTATAACACTTCCCTCAGCTGTCTGAATATTTTAATTCTTTTTTAATCGTGATTTAATTTCCGTTTAATGCCGCCATTTTATCATTGTGACGGTTAGTCTGCATAGTCAGGTCTTTTTCAGATGATTCTTCATTTTTGAATTGGAGATTGTCTGGATAATGCATGTTAAGAAATATAAATAGTTTCAAAACCTGACTTACATATGAAAAATCCTGGCTTCTTGCCTGAAATAAGTGATGAATTCACGAAAAAAACTTCCGGAAAAGTCATATTTATATTTAAACCGCCTGTGTCCGACAGATCTTCTGGAAAAAAATTCTTTGTTCTTCTGTTATTATTGTCTTTATTAATTCTTCCGGGATGCAATTCCGGCAATAAAAATTCACCCTCTTCAAAAAATAGAAATATTTCTGTTCCAGCACCTAATGAAGATTATTTCCAGGAAATAGGAGAAGCTATCGGGCTAAGATTTATTCATTCAATCGGAGACAAAAATCTTAACAACATAGTCGAGTCAAGTGCCGGGGGAGTAGCTTTTCTGGATTATAACCAGGACGGTTATATTGACATTTACTTTACAAGCGGGACCTGGATTGAAGAGTTCAGCGAAGGGCAGAAGCCGGATAAAATGCCTGGAAACTGTCTTTACAGAAATATGAAGGACGGGACATTCGAAGATGTCACAGAAAAAGCAGGTGTGGGAGGGCCATGGTACACCATGGGTGTTACGGCCGGTGATTTCAACAATGACGGCTTCCCCGATCTTTTTGTAAGCAATTATGGCCCAAATGTCCTTCTTAAAAATAACGGCAACGGCACATTCACTGATGTGACAAAAAAAGCTGGTGTAAGCGGAGGCAAAGAGTTCAGCGTGGGAGCCGTATGGCTTGACTATGATCTGGACGGACTGCTTGACCTTTATGTCGGGAACTATCTCACTTTTGATCCGGAATATAAATATTTCTATGCACCTGACGGATTCCCCGGCCCCATGGCCTATGATGCACAAAAGGACGTTTTATATCATAACAACGGTGACGGAACTTTTGAAGATGTGACAGATAAAATGGGCATTAAAGACATAGACGGCAGGGCGATGGGTGTCGGTGCTGCAGATTATGATGAGGACGGATACGTGGATATCTATGTTGCCAACGACCATACTCTCAACTACCTGTTTCACAACGATGCCGGAAAAGGATTTACCGACAGGGGAACCATGACAGGCACTGCATTCAGCCAGGCTGGCGAGGCAACAGTGAGCATGTCAGTCGATTTTGCTGATTATAACAATGACGGCCTACTCGATATGTTTGTTTCAGATGACACCTATTGCTCACTTTACCGTAATGAAGGCAACGGAATTTATACCGATAAAGCCTATGCATCCGGACTATCAACTGTCTGCGCCCAATTTGTGGGCTGGTCATCAACCTTTTTTGATTACGACAACGACGGAGATGTGGATATCTTTAAAACTAACGGTGAACTCAAACACCTTTACGGCCACGAGGATCAGTTGCTCGAAAATATTGGAGGTGAAAAATTTAAAGAAGTTTCTCTTGAAAGAGGTGAGTATTTCAAAAAGGAATATGTAGGGCGGGGTACATGCGTGGGAGATTACGATAACGACGGCGACCTTGATGTGGTTATTACAAATCTGAATGACCAGTGCCGTTTCCTCAGAAACAACAAAGGAAACGCTAATAACTGGATTATGCTGAGCCTTGAGGGGACCATCAGTAACAGAGATGCAATCGGGGCACGAATCCGGATCAAGGCCGACGGGAAAGAACAGATAGCTCAGAAAAAAAGCACGACAGGTTACCTGTCCCAAAACGATCCCAGAATTCATTTCGGACTTGGAAGAAGTGAAAAAATAGAAATGATTGAAATAAAATGGCCATCCGGTAAAGTTCAGATACTTGAAAATATCCCTGTAAACCAGATTCTTAAAATTAAAGAACAATAATTTAATATGATGATCCGCGGACGTAAACATATTATTCTGTCTTTGTCAATCCTCTGCATATTAAACTCAATATCTGTCTCATGCAGAAAAAATCCGCAGGAAAAACTGCTTCTTGTTACAATTGCAAAAACCGGCAGGCCTGACCCTGATTTTATCTCCGGAAAATCATGGAGATTTGTAGATGGGGCTCAGATTGCAACTGTCAATTTAAATAAACCGTCCAGACTCAGAATTCTGACAGGTGATTTCCACTCAGCATGCTACCCTGAAGTCTCATACGATGGAAAAAGAATTCTTTTTACTGCCCGAATAAACGAAAATGATCCGTGGCAGATCTGGGAAATGAAACTCAGTACGGGGAAAACCAGAAAAATCATTTCTCTGTCTGAAAACTGCGTTGATCCGGTCTATCTGCCCGGAGACCGCATTGCTTTCAGCAGGCACATAGTAAACGATACTGTCGGCGAAGGACACTCCTTGTTTACTTGTAATATGTACGGTTCAAACCTGAAGCAGATAACTTTCTATCCCGGAAATTATTTTGCACCAGCTGTACTTAAAGATGGAAGAATTCTTGCACTAAGCCGACAGCTCACTCCATCAGTAAAGGACCCTGTTCTTACCGTGATGAGACCTGATGGTACTAAAGCTGATATGTTCTTCAAGGCCGATCCGGAAAAAGTAATCGTAAACCGTCCAAGGGAAACAGACGACGGAAGAATATTACTGGTTGAAAAATACAAGGGATCTGATTCACCTGATAATCTGATCTCAATAAATTACAACAGACCACTGCACACAAAGAAAATTTTGTCATCAGGAGCAAAGGGAAGTTTCAAGGCTGTTCTTCCTCTCGGTTCAGGCAAATTTATGGTTTCATTCCGTGAACCTGAATCGGATAAATATTCTGTACGTGAGTTCAATGCCGAAACAGGGACTCCCGATAAGGTTGTTTTTGAACTTAAAGATCATGATGTACTTGATCTGGCAATTGCAGGAGAATATCAAAGACCTAAAAAACTTCCGAGCGAGGTTGATCTTCAAGTTAAAACCGGACTGCTGATGTGCCAGGATATCAATTTTCACGGTTTTATCTCGGATGCAGGCAGTAATGTGATGCCCCGGGCATCCAAAATCGAGATATTGGGTATTGATTCAACTTATGGTATAGTTCCGGTCGAAAAAGACGGATCATTTTATTTAAAGGTTCTTGCCGACAAGCCATTCCGCATCCGTTCACTTGATGAAAATAACAGGGTTTTAAGCGGAGAGTGCTCATGGATGTGGCTGAGGCCCAATGAAAGACGCGGATGTGTCGGATGTCATGAGGATCCCGAAACAGTACCCGTTAACAGGATACCGCTTGCAGTCACTAAAGACCCGGTAATAATACCTGTGCATATTACAGAAGTCAGGGAAAAGTCAGTTGAACTTGAATAATGAAGCTATGAAACAGCTATCAGGCAGCATTCACTCACACAAAGTTCTGATTTACTTTAAACAGGTTACATCATACAATAATTTGTAATGAAAAAGATTTACAAAAAATTGATAGCCATTGTCCTTGTGTTCCTGGCAGCAGGTCTGCTTATATATCCTCCTCTTCACAGGTGGTCGAGGGAACATGTCAATTACATCACAGCGACCGATAATCACAGACTCGACTGTTTCTCCTGCCATTTGTATACACAGAAAACAGGCATACTGGCCAAGCTTGTTAATGCCGATTACTATTCTCCCTTTAATCTTGCCATTACAAATGACGGCAAAAGGTTGTTCGTTGTGGCAGAGGAAAACAATTCTCTTCTGGTAGTGGATACTGAGAAGGGCAAAGTAACTGAGAAAATCAAGGTTGGAACCCGTCCTCATAGTGTTGTTCTTGATAATTCCGAAAGCAGGGCATTTGTTAGTAATCAGTGGTCAGACAATATCTCAGTAATCGACCTGGAAACATTAAGTGTCATAAAAACACTTAAAACCGGAAATGGCCCGGCAGGACTGGCCTTAAATCGTGATGAAAAATATCTTTATGTTGTTAATTCATACTCTTCAGATATTTCGGTTATCGATATTTCGACCGGGAATGAAGTAAAGAGGCTTACTGCAGGCAATAATCCTACAGGTATTCAGTCCTCCCCGGATAAAAGCAGGTTTTATATTACAAGCAGACGTGCTCTTCTCAGACCATATGGCGAACCGGTAACATGTGAACTCACTGTTGTGAATGACAGTATCAAGAGAGTTATTGAGCGAAGGGAAGTAAATTCAGCCTATATGATGGAAAATATAGAGTTCACATCCGATGGACATTTTGCTATAATGCCGCTTATCCGGCCAAAAAATCTCGTGCCTTCCATTCAGGTTGAAAGGGGTTTTATGATGACAAGCGGGATTGGCATTGTGGAACTGAAACCTGACGGCAGAATTATTCAGATGCTTCTTGATGAACCAAACGCATATTATGCCGATCCTTTTGACGTGGCTATAACCCCCGACCAAAAAAAAGCATTCATTTCCAGTTCAGGAGTTAATGTCATTTCAGTTGTTGCCATAGATTCCCTTCTTTCAATTATTTCAGAATCCTCCACAGAACTTCTTGATTATTATGCCAATTACCTCGGCTTAAGCAGTCGTTTTGTAATCAAAAGAATACCCACAGGAGCTAATCCAAAGGGAATGATTCTTTCGAAGGATGGCAGCCTGCTTTATGTGGCAGAACATCTGCAGGACAGGATTGCAGTGATTGATGCCGGTAAGATGGAAACTGTAAAAACCATTGATCTCGGAGGACCGGAAAGAGTCACTATGGCAAGACTCGGAAGAAGAGTGCTGAATAACGCCAGCGGAACCTTTCAGAATCAATACTCCTGCTATACATGTCATCCCGACGCCCATGAAGACGGACTTGTATATAATATGGCGTCGAAGGATATGGGCCGTAACCTTGCCAATACACAGTCACTCCGTGACATAGGAGACACCCCTCCTTTTAAATGGAACGGGAAAAACCATACGATCTACAAGCAGGACGGAATGAGGTTTTCAACTGTTCTGACCAGAAATGAGCCTTTCAGTGATAAAGAACTGGATGCACTTGTGGCCTATATAGTGACCGGCATTCCTTATCCTCCAAACCTTATGTACAACCCTGACGGCCAGCTTAACGAAATTCAGCTCCGGGGAAAGGCAATATTTGAACGGACAAAAGATAACTTTGGCAGGGAAATACCTCCTGAGTTGCGTTGCAATACCTGTCATACACCTCCGTATTTCACCAATCTCAAGATGGCAGACGTGGGTACATTGATTGAAAGCGACGACTCGATGCTGTTCGACACACCACACCTTAATAATGTTTATGCTTCACCTCCCTACCTGCACCATGGCCGCGCACTTACGCTCGAAGAGATCTGGACTAAATATGGTACAACTGAAAAACACGGAATTGTAAACGACATGACCAAAATTCAATTGAATGAATTGATTGAATATCTTAAATCTCTCAGCGGTCCTGAATATTATCGCGAAGAAAATAAGAAACTCTTAGCAAGAATCGGACAACATAAAAAGTAACCCTATGAAAAAACTGCTTAAAGGCAAAACCATGTTATTTCTTCTGCTAGTGCTTATCCTGGCAGGAGCAGGCGTGGCAGTACTGTCAAAAAATAAAAAGCCTGTAGATACTGCTGATCTGTCTGAAAATGTTATTGATTTTTCAGGTTATACAACAATCGAGACCCTGCCTGAAAAGGAAAAAAATTACATTTTCAGTGAGTTTAAGGAGTCGATGCCTATTTATGGCAACTGGAAGAATTTTACCGAGAAAGACGGACTGCC
>JABUEV010000152.1 GCA_013314865.1 Bacteroidales bacterium
CAATTGACCTGACCTGAAAATCAGTAAGAAAAAAAAGACGTGATAATTCCTGAAGATCCTGTGAATTAATGTTTACGGGATTTTCCGACAGATCTGCAAGTTTTTCAGTTATCTGTTCTGCCATTTCCGGCTCATTTCCGGTCATCTGTTCTATTTCTGATATTATGGCTTCTGAGAGTTTTTCATCCTGTGAAAAGCACAGGCAGGATATTGACAAATTAATCAACAGAAATATTATTCTCTTCATTTTCAAGCCCCTGTTTCAGTGTATAATGAAGATTAATGATACAGATGACGTAATACCCAGACATTCATGTGTTGAAAAACTCACGTCAGTCATAACTGATTTGAGCAGATATCCAAGCCCGAAGCTGAAGGATGATGATTCTGTGCTGAATCCTCCTCTAAGGAAGAGATTTCCGGCAAATTCGTACTCAAAGCCTGTTTTGATGTTTAATTTTTTACCGGTGCTTAATTCCGCTTCTATTCCTGTGAAGAGTGACTGGTTCATTTTTATTCCTGCTCCGGCCCTGAGTCGGGAGGGGATGCCTGTTTTTCTCAATGAATTGGGAACAGGATTAAAAAGCTGGATACCTGCAGAAATATTATCTGTTACTGTAATCAATACACCTGTTTCAAATGAGACATACTGATTATTTCTGTATTCTCCTGCCATTCTTTCGATGAAATAGTCAATCTGAACCCCTGCGGAGATTTTTTCTGAAAGCATCAGTCCGCACGCCAGTCCTGCGAAACTCCTGCTGAAATCAGAATAACCGGAATGAGAAAATACACCTGCTATGGATGTATTGTTTACCGGGAAGATGATACCTGCACTTCGGATTCCTGTTTCCTTAAGGCTGAATCTGTTTTCATAGTTTACACCTGCCCGAATGGATTTGTTATAAGCCAGAATTGCCTGGTTTTGAAATGATGACCAGAAGCCGGTTTTGGAAATGCAGGTGTAGCCTGTTCCTGCCTCTGCAGCTCCGGCGGTAAAACTGAAACGGTCAATGCCTGAAGAAGCATGAGACAGTAAAAACAGCAAAACCGAAACAGATATTTTGTGCAGCGAGAACAAAACTGTTTCAATACTATTCTGCTAAAATAGCAAAAAAATTCAGGATTTGCAACAGATTTAACTGTTAAACCTGTCCTTTCAGGAAACAACTAATTTGTTTTATACTGGTATTTTATTTTTGACAGTTCCCTGTTGGCTTCCACAATTTTTTCCTTAAGATTTTCCTTGTATTTTATTATCTCCTTAAGGATTTCATCATTTCCTGCGGCAATTATCTGGGCGGCAAGTATTGCAGCATTCTGAGCTGAATTCACTCCAACTGTGGCCACGGGGATTCCAGGAGGCATCTGGAGAATTGAAAATATTGAATCAAGCCCTTCGAGGGATGCTTTTATAGGTACACCTATAACCGGAAGAGGTGTCATTGATGCTATAACCCCGGGCAAGTGTGCCGCCATTCCTGCGGCCGCTATGATTACTTTAATGCCCCTGCCTGCAGCTCCCTTTGCAAATTTCTCTACTTCTTCGGGCGTCCTGTGTGCCGACAATGCGTTTATCTCAAACGGTATCCTGAAATCATTTAAAATCTGTGCAGCTTTATCCATTACGGGCAGGTCAGAAGTGCTTCCCATTATTATACTTACCAGCGGATCCATTTTTATCAGTTTAATTTAACTTGCAGGAAAAGACAAAAGTAAACTATTATTTTCATATTTTCGCAACGGCAGAATATGCGTTTTAAATGAAGGAAATCCTTATTAAAGACAAGCTGTTCAGAGTTCTGATTTCCGGCAGGAGAATCAGCAGGAGAATCGATGCTATTGCCTCAAGTATTAACAGTGATTTTGAAGGCAGAGAGGTTATTTTTATCGGCATACTCAACGGAGCCTTCATGTTTGCAGCAGACCTGTTCAAACGGATTAACCTCAAAGCCAAAATCTCTTTTGTCAAGCTTTCCTCATACCGGGGGACAAGTTCCACAGGTAATATCAGGGAACTGGTTGGACTGAACGAGAATCTTGAAAACAAAACCATTATAATACTGGAAGATATTATTGATTCAGGAGAAACGCTTGAATGGATAGTTAATGATTTGACAGCAAGAAAAGTGGCTGAGATTAGGGTGGCTGCGCTTCTTCTTAAACCGGATGCATATTCAGGAAAGATTCCTGTCGATTATGTGGGATTTAAAATCCCTCGCGATTTTGTTGTTGGCTACGGGCTTGATTATGATGGTTTTGGACGCAATCTTTCATCGGTATATTCACTTGTTAAATAATTAAATTGTGTTTGTATGGTAAACATTTTGATTTTTGGTCCTCCGGGATCAGGGAAAGGAACTCAGTCGGTCAGGCTGGCAGAGAAATTCAATCTTACACATTTATCAACGGGCGATATGCTCAGGGCAGAAATTGCCGCCGGCACGGAATTAGGAAGGAAAATGAGCTCAATTATGTCGAAGGGCGAGCTGGTTCCCGATGAAGTCGTCATTGAAATGATAGCTTCAAAAATTGACTCCACAAAAGACTCCAATGGATTTTTGTATGATGGCTTTCCACGCACTGTTGCCCAGACTGTCTCTCTTGAAAAAATGCTTGGTGAGAGAGGTATGAAGATTGACACAATGCTCGTTCTGGAGGTTGACCATGATGAGCTGGTAAAAAGACTGATAGGCCGGGCTGAAGTTTCCGGAAGGCCTGACGATAAAGACACTGCTGTGATTGAAAACAGGATAGAAGTCTACAGGGAAAAAACTGAACCAATAATAGATTATTGCCGTACGAAAGGAATTTATCAGCCTGTAAACGGAATGGGCACCATCGAGGAGATATTCGAAAGACTTTCTTCATATCTGAGCCCACTTGTCTGAGCATTTCACAACTCTGAAACTGAAATGTAAACAACTGCCCTTTTCATGTCGTCCTCCAGTTTCATCGATTATGTCAGGATTTACTGCCGTGCCGGCAAGGGAGGGGCAGGTTCAGCGCACCTCCGCAGGGAGAAATTTGTGCCTAAGGGCGGACCTGACGGAGGAGACGGAGGAAGGGGCGGCCATATCATTCTGAAAGGTAACAGCCAGCTCTGGACTCTCCTGCATCTCAAATACAAACGTCATATTTTTGCCGGTAACGGAGGTGCAGGAGGAGCCCAGCAGTCGACCGGAGCCGACGGGAAAGATATCATTGTTGAAGTGCCGTTGGGGACCATAGCAAAAAACGGCTCAACGGGAGAGGTACTTTTTGAGATAACAGACAATGACGATGAAAAAATCCTTGCAAGAGGAGGCCGGGGCGGACTGGGAAATACTCATTTCAAGTCACCTGTAAACCAAACCCCAAGGTATGCCCAGCCAGGAGAACCCGGAGAAGAGGGATCTTTTATCCTTGAACTAAAAATACTTGCAGATGTCGGACTGGTTGGGTTCCCTAATGCAGGAAAATCAACACTGCTCTCTGTTATGTCTGCTGCAAAACCTAAAATTGCTGATTATCCTTTTACCACTCTTACCCCAAACCTTGGCATTGTAAGGTATCTTGACAACAAATCCTTTGTAATGGCAGATATCCCCGGACTGATCGAGGGTGCTCATACGGGTAAAGGACTGGGAATAAGATTTCTGAGACATATCGAAAGAAATTCCCTGCTGCTTTTTCTAATCCCGGCAGACAGTAAAGATATAAGGAAGGAATATGAGATTCTCCTTAATGAGCTTAAAATGTACAACCCGGAACTGCTTGACAAAAAACGCATCCTGGCAGTATCAAAATCAGACCTTCTTGACAGCGAACTGCTTTCTGAGATGAAAAATGAACTGCCGGATATTCCGGCTGTATTTATTTCTTCATTTACCGGATATGGAATCAACCGTCTCAAAAGCCTGATCTGGGAAACTCTAAACAGCTGAATAATGCTTGAACAACTGGACAAACAGCTTTTTCTTTACCTGAATTCCTTCAATTCTCCTTTCTGGGACCGGGCAATGAGCATCATCAGCGGCATTGCCACATGGATACCTCTGTATCTGGTCATCATGGCAATGCTGGCTGTGAAATACAGAAAAAAATTCTTCATCCTCCTGATTTTTATAATCATTGCTGTAACCCTTTCTGATCAGTTGTCTGTTCTGATTAAGAATATTGTACTCCGCCTGCGCCCTTGTTATGAGCCTTCACTCGAAGGACTTGTCCATAATGTGAACGGGAGATGCGGTGGAAAATATAGTTTTGTTTCTTCTCACGCTACCAATTCTTTTAATGTTGCAGTTCTTTCACTGCTTCTTATCCGAAAAAGATGGTTTTCAGCGGGTATAATTCTCTGGGCCGCCGTCGTGGGCTACAGCAGAATATACCTTGGAGTACA
The DNA here is from genome assembly GCA_013314865.1 of Bacteroidales bacterium. Taxonomy (GTDB): domain Bacteria; phylum Bacteroidota; class Bacteroidia; order Bacteroidales; family VadinHA17; genus LD21. The sequence continues at coordinate 4,382 of JABUEV010000152.1, forward strand.
CTATCCTGGTGACGTCCTGGGAGGCGCTTCCCTCGGAATGCTTATTGGATGGAGCGTTTATAACATGTATTACCGTGCCGACAGGTACCTTGTCCGGAGAAATAAATATCTGAGCGCAAAAAAATCCAACAGCAATGCACCGGAATGAGTCCGGCCTGATTTCACCAATATGACAGAAACCGTATATAAAGCCGCATGATAACCCTCCAAAACCATGATATGCTTTTATAATGAATCACATGATCCTTACTTTAATCTGGCTGTTGAAGAATACCTCCTTAAAGAAAAAAAGGATGAATTCATTGTAATTTCCGTTAACGATCCTTCCGTTATCATCGGGAAGCATCAGGTTGCCCACAGGGAAACAGATACTGAACAGGTCACAAGAAATAAGATACCTGTAATCAGAAGAATCACCGGAGGAGGCACTGTTTATCATGATCATGGTAATGTGAATTTTGCATTTATCCTGAACAGTGAGCCCGGCAGACAGGTTGACTTCAGAAAATATACTCTTCCTGTAATGGGATTTCTTAAATACTTCGGTGTTAATGCAGAATTCGGCGATAAGAATGATATCAGGGCTGAAGGGTTTAAGATTTCGGGCAATGCCGAGCATGTTTACCGCAACAGGGTACTGCACCACGGTACCCTGCTTTTTGATGCTGACCTCCAAATGCTTCGCTCTGTCATCCGGAAAGCTACTGATAAATATATTACCAGGGCAGTAAGATCCAATCCGTCACCGGTGACAAATCTTAAAGGCAAAATGAGGGATATCGATTCAGTTTCAGGATTCATTACAGCCATTATGGTGTGGCTCAGTTCATATTTCGGCGGAGATGTAATTAAAAGTCTGACAGATGAGGATGCCATGAAGATTTACCATCTTTCGGCTGACAAATACAGGAAATGGGACTGGAATTATGGTTACGGGCCTGAATATATATTTTCAAATGATTTCATCCTGGAAGGTTTGCCTCATCATTGCACATTTGAAGTGAAAGAGGGAATAATCATAAAATCGAAAATATCAGGCTTGCCGGAAATGGAAAATATATCAGCAAAGCTGACAGGATATCCTCATATGCCTGATGAAATGTATGATCTTTTCCGGAAAAACAACTGTCCGGTTTCGTGGGATGACATATTTAATTTTTTCTGATTAATTTAACAAACTTATTCCCTTCACTTAACCTTACCATTAAGAGCAGATAGTAGGACTTTTTGAAGGTTGTTCCCTTAAATAACTGATGGAAATGATAGATTTGCTGAAATCAATGGTAGTCTGGCTTCTGGCCGTGCTGATGATTACCGTCTTTTTCCCGGTTACTTTTATTGTTTGGCTTATCGTTCTTCCATTCGACAGGGAAAGAAAAATAATCCACCGCCTGCTGACATACCAGGGATGTTTTCTTTCAAGGGCTGTTCCTTTGTGGAAAATAAGAATTGAAGGACGCAGAAGGGCAAAAAAAGGGGCAACCTATGTCATAATCTCAAATCACCAGTCAATTCTTGATATTCTTTTTATCAACTGCCTTGGCTACGACTTCAAATGGGTCTCAAAAATAGAAAACACAAAAGTACCTGTACTTGGCTGGTATTTGCGAATGGCTGATTATATCACTGTTGACAGGGGTAACAGGGAAAGCAAGGAAAAGATGCTTGAAAAATCATTTCAATGCCTCAGAAAGGGTATATCAATAATGATTTTCCCTGAAGGAACACGATCTGTTGACGGGAACATCGGATTTTTCAAAAGAGGTGCTTTTGAACTTGCTATAAAAGCTGATGTGCCATTGCTTCCGGTTGTGATCGACGGTACCGGGGGAGTTTTGCCAAAACACAGCCTGAAATTTAAAAACGGACACCGGATCAGAATAAAAGTACTGGATCCTGTTGCACCTGAGTCTTTTGGAACTGATA
>JABUEV010000153.1 GCA_013314865.1 Bacteroidales bacterium
TCCGGAATTGACAATATGAATTCACAGATGTTCTTCGATATAAGTTCAAGAAATATCCGGAACCTGCATCTTTATGCTGTCCTGTTCGTTGACGAACTTTCGGTGAGCCGCATAACAAAAAAGGATGAGTGGAATTTTTTTAGCTGGAAAACCGGGTTCAGACTCAGTAATTTCCCTTTGCAAAATCTCTCCCTGACTTCCGAATTCACATATACCTATCCGCTTACATATCAGCATTACATGCCAGTACTGACATTTGAATCTGCCGGTTACAATCTTGGTCACTACCTTAAAGACAATTCGAGAGAATGGTATCTTGCGCTTGATTTCAAGCCGGTAAGGACAATGAATCTGAATGTGTCCTATACAGATGCTGTACGAGGACCCGATTACACTGCAGAGGGAGGACCCAGAACCGGAAATCCTCCTCTGGAATCAATCGAATGGCATTATTCTGCCATCGGACTGGAAGCTTCATACCAGTTTATTAATGATCTGTACGTATGGCTTTCCTTTACAGCCGGAAAGACTTCCGGAAACACTGAATGGAATCCTGAATTCTTTTCAGGAAATAAGAATACACTAAATTTAGGCATCACTGCCGGATTCTGAGGAAAAAAGACAACCTGTCTAATCTTCAAAAAATTGCCTGAAAATGTGTCTATATTTAAAAAAATATTCAACAAATCTGCTCTTTCTGAAATAATTAACAATTTACCCTTATTCAGCTTATAAATTTCAAGCGACGTGTTAAACTTTTTAACATAATTTTCGTTACTTCACATTAACAAATATAACAAGCCTGAAAGTTAATGAAGGTCCTGAGATTCAGAGTTATTTCACTTGCGGCTGACATTATTATACTGACCCTGTCGTTTCTTGTGGTTGTTTCAACAAAACCCACAAGCTTCAGAGGATATCTCCCTTCGCATAGTCTTTTCTTTATTGCTCTCGCAATACTCTGGATAATAATTTCCCTCGCAAATGGTAAAATGCACCGGGGTAAAATTGTCAGCTTTGGCTCTGTATTATACAGGGTGGTAAGCAGTAATGTAATAGCTCTTTCCTTTACCGCATTACTGATGTACATTTTCCGTGAATATTTCTATTCAAGAACCATTGTACTTGGTACTGCTCTTATTGCAACTGCTCTTGAATTATTAATAGGATGGGGATATATCGCCTATAAAAAGGCCACTGTTCACAATTTTGAAGAGCTCGATAAGGTAAGACTCTACAAGAAGAAAAGTGAATATGATCTCGTTGCAAAGGCAAACGGTGTGAATAAACCTCCATCGGTACCGGATACGGAAATTAACCCGCAAATAGTCAGTCAGATTGAAAAAGAATGCGGGGCAGATATGGCAAAGGCTGTTATTAAAATGACCGGAAATAAAATCAATGACCGCACTGCCGTTCTGTCAACAACAACTGTTTTCAACATTCTGAGCCTTCCCAGGAATAAATATGATTATATTATTAACCTTCATAAAATAAATGATATACAGAGACTGGATGATTTTCTTGAGGCAGTAAACTCAAAACTTGATCATGACGGCTTTCTTTTTTGCTGTGTAGAAACAAAAGATCAGCGGAAAGAGAGACTGCTTAAAAAATTTCCTCCGGTCATAAATTATATTTATTATTTCTTCGATTTCATAATTAAAAGAGTATTGCCCAAGCTTAAATCAACCAAAAAGCTTTACTTTATTCTCACCCGCGGGTCAAATGCAGTGATCTCGCGAGCTGAGGCACTCGGGCGCCTTTCACGGGCAGGATTTAAGATAAGACAGGAATCGTTTATCGGCAAAGTCCTTTGCATTGAAGCCCGTAAATTCACTGATCCCCTTCCAAAAAACGGCGAGACTTATGGTGCTATGATCGCTCTGCCGCGCATAGGTAAAAACGGCGAGATAATTAAGGTTTACAAATTAAGGACTATGCATCCCTACTCCGAATATATCCAGGATTATCTGTATGAGTTACATGCTCTTCAGGAAGGCGGAAAATTCAGGGATGATTTCCGGATAACTACATGGGGTGCCATTTACAGAAAAATATGGTTCGATGAACTGCCGATGCTCATCAACCTATTCAGGGGCGACATGAAGCTGGTTGGTGTAAGACCATTGAGCAAACACTACTACGATCTGTACGATAAAGAGGTTCAGGAAAGACGAATAAAATACAAACCGGGAATAATCCCCCCATTTTACGCTGATATGCCTGCCGACCTTGACGGAATACAGGCCTCTGAGATGAAATACCTCGATGCCTACGACAAACATCCCGTCAGAACTGATTTCAGGTATTTCTGGCTTTCGATGTATAATATCATATTTAAAAATGCACGAAGCAGGTAACCTAAGCCTGCTTGTCCAGCTCAAATATTCTCTCTGTAATCTCCCATTTCTCGGGTGTATCTGATTTATCCCCGGCCTTCTGAAACTGGCTTACATACTGTTCCCATTCTTTCTGTCCGGGCTTCTGTGCCAGTTCTTTCATAGCCTTGTCGTGATCAAAATCAGGCACTGTGTCCATTATCATGAATGCAATATTCCCGTGAAGGTAGATCTCCATGTCAATAATCCCGACCTCTCTGATCCCTTTTGTTATTTCGGGCCAGACAGCTCCCGGCCTGTGTACTTCTTTGTATTTCTCAATAAGATCCTTATTATCATTGAGTGTCAATACTTTACAGAATCTCCTGAATCTGGTGTGCCTGCAATTTTTTTCGTATCCGTTCATATCCGTTTTTTTCATAAAGATAATTTCAATTCATTATTTTTGTTTTAAACGAATTCATGTTATCAATATGGGTGAAAAGAAAAAGAAAGTATTTGTTTCGGGATGCTTTGATATGCTTCATTCAGGTCATATAGCGTTTTTGCAGGAAGCTGCACGTTACGGAGATGTCTATGTTGGCCTGGGTTCTGATAAAACAATCCGTGAGCTGAAAGGAAGAGATACTATTAACTCTGAAGAAGAAAGGGTTTACGTATTGAGCGCCCTCGCATGTGTTCACAAGGCATTTGTAAACACCGGAAGCGGCCTTCTGGATTTTGTTGATAACATGAAAGCCCTGAAACCCGACATATTCATTGTTAATGAGGATGGCCACTCCCCGGAAAAAGAAGAGCTATGCAGGGAACTTGGCATTGAATACAAAGTATTGAAACGGATACCGCATGCCAACCTTCCTCCACGCTCGACAACTGCCCTGAGAGCTGTCAAGCCAATGCCTTACAGGATTGACATAGCCGGAACCTGGATAGATCAGCCTTATGTCTCAAAATATTACCCCGGAGCAGCCATCACTGCTTCAATAGAGCCTACAATTGAATTTAACGAGCGTTCCGGCATGGCAACCTCAACCAGGAAAAAAGCCATCGAACTGTGGAATGATCATCTGCCTCTTGAAAAGCCCGAAAAACTGGCTAAAACGCTATTCAGATATGACAATGACCCCGGGACACAGGAAGTAAGCGGTTCACAGGATTCTATAGGCATTACAATGCCGGGCATAAATAAATTTTATTACGAAAAGGGGAAATACTGGCCTTCAAAATTTGAGACTGTATCCGACCTTACCACTATCAGATGGCTTGAGGATAAAATCTACATGGTGACATTATGGCCCAGGCCCGACGGATACAACGTTCTGAGCAATACGAATATAAACACCCCGAATGTGAAAAAGCTTGCAGAAGCAGCCGAACTGGCATGGGAAGGTCTTCTTGCAAGGGATATTGGTGTGTTCGCCAGGGGATTTATTGATTCTTTCCATGCGCAGGTAAGGATGTTTCCCAAAATGCTTAATCCCGAAATTGAAAAGATTATTAATCAGTATAAAGATATTGCTCTCGCATGGAAACTGTCGGGTGCAGGAGGAGGAGGTTATCTGATTCTTATAAGCGAAAAAGAGATTCCGAATGCCTTCAGAATTAAGATCAGGGTCAAGGATTTCTGGTTGTAATACAATCTTTATACGTGCCTGCCGTTAAATTTAGAAAATAAGATTCATGGGTAAAACAGCTTTAATAACAGGAGTTACAGGACAGGACGGAGCCTACCTTGCCGAATATCTGCTTAAAAAAGGATATGTGGTTCATGGCATCAAAAGGAGAAGCTCCCTTTTTAATACAGAAAGGATTGACCACCTGTATCAGGATCCGCATGTGGAAAAACGCGACTTCATACTCCATTACGGCGACCTGACCGACTCAATGAATGTCACTAGAATTATCCAGGAGTGTCAGCCTGATGAAATATATAACCTGGCTGCAATGAGCCATGTAAAGGTCAGCTTTGACACCCCTGAATACACCGCAAATGCCGATGGAATTGGGACATTGAGAATCCTCGAAGCAGTGAGGCTTCTCGGAATGGTAAATAAAACCCGTATCTATCAGGCCTCAACAAGCGAATTGTACGGACTCGTGCAGGAAGTCCCCCAGACTGAAAAGACTCCTTTTTACCCCAGAAGCCCCTATGGTGTGGCTAAACTCTATGCCTACTGGATTACTGTAAACTACCGCGAAGCATACGGAATGCATGCAAGCAACGGGATACTTTTTAATCATGAGTCGCCGATAAGAGGTGAGACGTTTGTCACAAGGAAGATCTCAAGGGCAATGGCCAGAATTGCACTGGGCATGCAGGAATGTCTTTATATGGGGAACCTGTCATCCCGCCGCGACTGGGGACATGCAAAAGACTACATAAAGGCAATGTATCTAATCCTGCAACAGGATAAACCCGATGATTATGTCATTGCTACAGGCGTAACTACTTCCATTCGCGACTTTATCAGAAAAACCTTTGCCGCAGTCGGTATGGAACTTAAATTTTCCGGTGAAAAAGAAGATGAAACAGGCAGTATAATAAGTGTAGATGAGACACTTTTTTGCAGTAAGGTTGGAGAGTCACACCTTGAAGCAATAAAATACAGAATCAAAAACAATCCGGTAATGGTGAGAGTCGACCGTAATTATTTCAGACCTACAGAAGTTGACCTGCTGATCGGTGACTCGACAAAGGCACGCACCAAACTCGGCTGGAAACCTGAATTCGACCTCGACGGACTTATAGAAGATATGATCACTTCCGATATTCACCTCATGAAAAAAGAAAATCATATCAAAAACGGAGGCTTCAGAACATTAAATTATTTTGAATAATTCATTGACATGGAACTGAATTCCAGAATATATGTAGCCGGCCACACCGGCCTTGTCGGATCAGCACTTATGAGAGCCCTGAAAGCTAAGGGCTACAGCAATTTTGTACTGAGGACAATTGATGAGCTTGACCTTACGAACCAGCAGGCAGTTGATGCTTTTTTTTCAGCCGAGCGGCCTGAGTACGTCTTCATTGCAGCTGCCAAAGTAGGCGGAATAGTTGCCAATAATACCCTGAGAGCTGACTTCATTTATATCAACCTGATGATCCAGAACAATATCATCTATTCATCATGGAAATATGGCGTAAAGAAACTTCTTTTCCTGGGATCTACATGCATATATCCAAAAAACGCCCCCCAGCCTCTCAAAGAAGATTACCTGCTCACATCGCCGCTTGAATATACAAATGAGCCTTATGCCATAGCTAAAATCGCCGGACTGAAAATGTGCGAGTCATTCAATATTCAGTACAAAACGAATTTTATTGCAGTTATGCCGACTAACCTTTACGGATCAGGCGATAACTATGACCTTGAAAAATCACACGTGCTCCCCGCTCCACTCAGAAAATTCCATCTCGGGCAGTGCTTTGAAAATAACGACTGGGAATCCATCAGGCGTGACCTTAACCGGTATCCGGTGGAAAATGTTACCGGAACCGCCAGTGAAAAAAGCATAAGCGAAATACTGAGCAAATACGGCATCAGAAAAGAAGAAAAGTCAGGCAATGTTTCAGTTTCTATCTGGGGATCAGGAGCACCTCTGCGGGAATTTATGAATTCGCAGGATATGGCTGAAGCGTGCGTCTTTGTAATGGAAAAAATTGATGTGAAAGATATAATACAAATTCACAGTAAAAATAAAAACGGCAACGACTATCATCCGCCTCATTTCCTTAATATCGGCACCGGCGAGGAGATAAGCATAAAAGAGCTTGCTCACAGGATAAAAAATCTTACGGGATTCAAAGGCAATATAGTGTTTGATTCGTCAAAACCCGACGGAACCATGAGAAAGGTTACGGATGTTTCCGCCCTTAAAGGACTTGGCTACAGTCATAAGATTGATCTTGAAGCAGGGCTCCTTCTTACTTACAGCCAGTACCTCA
>JABUEV010000154.1 GCA_013314865.1 Bacteroidales bacterium
CACTGACTTTAGCCCCTGCTTTTCTCATGTCTTCAAAAAAATCGGGGTAAGATTTTGCCACACAGTCCGGATTGTCAATCATGATTTCTCCGGTTCCTCCAAGTGCAGCGACGGCTTCAGCTATGGCTATCCTGTGGTCACCATGTGAACTTACTTGAGCTCCCTTTATCTGTCCGCCTGTAATTTTCATGCAGTCATCTTTAATCTCAATTTCTATTCCCATTTTGACAAATTCACTTGCAAGGGCTTCAGCCCTGTTGCTTTCCTTATGAATAAGCCTCGACACACCAGTGATGGAGCTTTTTCCCCTGCAATAAGAAGCAAGTGCCACAAGAGGCGGAAAAAGATCAGGTGATTCTGTGGCATCAAATTCAAAGGCTTTTAATTCCGATTTGGATGCTTCTATGAATCCGTCTCCAATGTAAATATTTGCCCCGGCTCTGCCTAGCGCATCAAGAACTGCCATATCGCTCTGTTTGCTAGAAGTACGGAGGCCTGTGACTCTCAGATGTCCGTTAATAACTCCTGCAATCAGCAGGAATGCACCGCCGCTCCAGTCGCCCTCCACAGTGTATTCCCGGGCAGTAAATTTCTGCCGACCGGGTATCCTGAACGTTTCATAATCTCTGTTTTCGACAACTGCCCCGAAATCATTGAGGATTTCAATTGTCATATCAATATATGGCTTGCTTTTAAGGTTCCGGACTTTTATGAGCGAGTCGCCGGAGGCATTAGGGAGAGCCATGAGAAGTCCGCTGAGCAATTGGGAACTCAACGACCCGTCTATTTCTGCCTTACCTCCTTTAATAGGCCCTTTTATGCTGACGGGAAGATATCCGTTACTGCTATTGCATTTTACACCCAACTGTTCCAGTGCATCTGTAATCATCGACATGGGCCGTTTCAGCAATGAGCCTTCACCTGTCAATATCAGTTCCTCATCATAAAGTGCAGATATCGGTGAAAACATTCGCACTGCGAGACCTGATTCCCCGCAATTCAGATTTTTGCTTTTTACTTTGCGGCCGCCAGTGATCCATAACTCATTTTCTTTTACTTCCACTTCAGCACCAAGGCCTTCAGCAACTTCTGCTGCAGATCTGGAATCGTTACAGAATGAGGGATTAACTATCACACTGCGTCCCTCTGCCAGGAGGGCTGCTGCAATTGCTCTCTGGGTCATGCTTTTGGATGGAGGAGCATTAATTGTCCCCGACAGAAATGACGGCCTGACGGTTTTAAACATATAAATATCTCATTTTTCTTTATCTTCTTCTACTTTGACACCGTTGTTCATGATCTTCATCTGGTGATTGATTGATTCCTGATGGATTGCTTTAAAAATGTTGTCGATTGCTTCAGGGCTCAACCCTTTTGCAATACCTCGGGCCATCACCTTCTTCATTATTTCATCCCACCTGGTGCTTTGAAGGATCGTAATATTATTCTGTTTCTTGTACATTCCGATTGTTTCGGCAACTTTCATTCTTTGTTCAAGAATATCGAGAAGATAATCGTCGTACAGGTCGATTTGCTGGCGTAATTCGCCCAGGATATCCAGCAGTCTGGGGTCAGAGGGGACCGGATTACGCAAAATAAGCCTGAAGAGAAGTTCTTTTAACTCGTCAGGCGTTATTTGCTGGGCTGAATCACTCAGCGCCTTATCCGGATCAACGTGCGACTCGATCATAAGTCCGTCGAAGTTGAGGTCCATAGCTTTCTGTGATATCTCATGCAGATAGGCTCTTGCGCCGGCTATGTGACTTGGGTCACAAATGATGGGCAGATCGGGGATTCTTCTTCTAAGTTCGATCGGAAGCTGCCAGTTGGGCTGGTTTCTGTAAGTGGTTTTTTCATAAGATGAGAAGCCTCTGTGAATTGCACCCAGTCTTGTGATGCCGGCTCTGGCAATTCTTTCGATTGCCCCGATCCATAGTTCAATATCAGGGTTGACAGGGTTTTTAACCATAACCATTACATCGACTCCATTTAGGGCATTGGATATTTCCTGAACCGTGAAAGGATTAACAGATGTTCTGGCTCCGATCCAGAGCATATCCACTCCGTATTTAAGAGCTTCGTACACATGCTTTTCATTTGCCACTTCAGTACATACCATCAGTCCGGTTTTCTCTTTTACCTTTCTAAGCCATTTGAGCCCTTCAGTCCCGACTCCCTCAAATGAATCAGGCCGGGTTCTAGGCTTCCAGATGCCGGCCCGGAACACACAGACTTCCTTTATTCCGGACAGTTGCTCCGCAGTCTGCATCACCTGCTCCTCGGTCTCCGCACTGCATGGGCCTGATATTAGAAACGGCCTTCCTTTGTACCCGGGCCACTGATCAATCCTTGTAATATCAAGTTTTATCTCCATTTAATGTAAGTTATTAATGTAGTATCTTCCTTATCTTGTTTGCCTCTTCCATCAGAGCTTTCAGCCCTTCTGAATCTCTTTCCTCAATCTTCTTTTTAAAGAGGTTCATTTTGTTTATGTAAGTTTCCATCACTTCGAGTATTGAAGCAGAGTTTTCCAGGAAAATCGGAGCCCATGTATCGGCATTACTCTTGGCAAGTCTTACCGTACTTTCAAAACCTCCTCCAGCCAGGGTAAGGATATTCTCTTCTTCCTGTTCCTTTTCAAGCACACTGAGGGCAAGTGAAAACGATGTAATATGCGAGATATGAGAGACATAAGCAACATGCACATCATGATCTTCAGACTTCATATAGACCTTTCTCATGTTGAGTGTCCCGAGCATTCTTTCTACAAGCTCAAGTGCATCCTTGTCGCTGAGTTCCGGATCACAAATAATAGCCGGTTTATAATCAAACAGCTTTGCAATTGCTGCCAGCGGGCCTGAGAATTCTGTCCCGGCCATCGGGTGCAATGCCACAAATCTTCCCCGGTTGGGGTGATGTTCAGATATCCTTGCAATACTTCCCTTTGTGGATCCCATATCCGTTACTACCTTGGATGTTCCGTTAATCCTGTCAAGAATGCCGGGCAGCATCAGGCAGTTGGCGTCGACAGGAGTGCTGAGAACAATAAGATCAGACTTGTCGACGGCATTTTCAAGCGAGTCAGTTTTATCAACCAGTCCGCAGAGCTTTGCAATATTCTGATGCTGGATATTTACATCGACACCTATTATCTGTGATGCAAAACCTCTTTTCCTCAGGTCAATTGCCAGAGAACCGCCGATAAGACCAATTCCTACAATAGCTACAGTCATTATTTTATAATGATAATTTTAATATTTCGACTTAAAATAATCGGCCATGCGTTTTTTTGCTTCTTTAAATCTTTCTAAATCAGCGCACAGGGAGATTCTAACATATCTTTCTCCTTTTTTGCCAAAGATAAAACCCGGTGTAATGAAAACATTGGCGCCATTAAGAATTTCCTCAACGAATAATTCACAACTTCGTATGTTGTCAGGAATTCTTCCCCAAAGAAACAAGCCTGTCTGGTTTTTATCGTACACACAACCAAGGATATCCATTATTTCTCCGGCCAGCGTCCTTCGTTCCCTGTAGACGGAATTGACCTTGTCATACCATTCGGGCGGATTTCCAAGAGCTTCGGCCGCAGCTTCCTGGACCGGACGGAACATGCCGGAATCCATGTTACTTTTAACTTTGAGTATTGTGGTTATATATTCGCTGTGTCCGGCAACCATTCCGACTCTCCAGCCTGCCATGTTATGAGATTTGCTGAGTGAGTTCAGCTCAAGGGCTGTTTCCTTTGCACCTTCAAGTGAGAGAAGACTGATATATTCTGAGTTCAGGATGAAGCTGTAAGGATTATCGTTGCACAGGAGCATGTTGTGTCTCAGGGAGAAATCTATAAGTTTCCGGAAAATTTCTCCGGAAGCTTTTGCACCTGTAGGCATGTGTGGATAATTGATCCACATAAGCTTTTCCTTTCCGGTCATTCTTTTTTCTATCTGGTCAATATCGGGCAGCCATCCGTTTTTTTCTTCCAGTTCATAATTTCTGACTACTCCTCCCACAAGCCTTGTAACAGATGAATAGGTCGGATAGCCAGGATCAGGAATAAGCACTTCATCACCGGGATTTATGAAGGCCATTGTTATGTGCATTATACCTTCCTTGCTTCCCATGAGAGGAAGTATTTCCTTTTCAGGATCAAGATTGACATTAAAATATTTAAGGTACCATCCGGCAAAAGCTTTTCTCAGGGCAGGAATGCCGTTATAGCTCTGGTATCCGTGGGAAGAAGGTTTTCTTGCTTCTTCTGCCAGCCTGTTAATGGTGTTTTCAGAAGGAGGCTGGTCAGGACTGCCGATGCCGAGGTTTATAACGTCAAGGCCGGCCCTGCGCATCTGTTCTATCTGCCTTAGTTTACCGGAGAAATAGTATTCCTCCACTGTATTTGTCCTGTCTGCCGGCTTAACTTTCATATAGCGTGTCATCTTTGCTGTAAATGCCAAGTATTTCAAGATTGTTGGTAATTTCTTCAAGAACCGCCCTGGTTTTTTCGACGTCAATATCGCCAGGAAGTTCCAGATCGGTGTAAAACATATATTCCCAGTCGCCGTTCAAACGGGGAACAGACTGGATTTTGGAAAGATTAATATTCATTTCTGCCAGTTTCACAAGAACTGCTGCCAGAGAGCCCGGTTTATGACTTGTGGCAAAACAGACTGAGGCTTTGTTGCCTGTAAGGTTTACCTTGTCTTCACTTCCTACCACAAGGAACCTTGTGTAGTTTTTCTTATAGGTTTCAATCCCCTCGGCAAGAATCTCCAGTCCATATATTTGGGCAGCATTCATTGATGCTATTGTTGCAATTTTTTTCAACCGGTTCTCACTTATAATCCTTGCACTGCCGGCGGTGTCATCAGACTCTACAAGCGTTATTTCTGGATAGTTGTTCAGAAAATTCATGCACTGTGCCAGTGCGATCGGGTGGGAGCGAATCTGCTTTATGTCTGAAATCTTCTGTCCTGGCAGAGCCATAAGATTCTGTTTTATCCTGAGTTTAATCTCGCCGGCTATTTTCATTCCCGACTCTCTTATAAGGGTGTAATTGTAAAGAATACTGCCCGACCTGGCATTTTCGATTGCCATTATGGCAAAATCAGAAAGTCCGTTGACAACTGCGCCTATTGTAAGGTCAAACGATGAACAGGGAAGTATTTCAATATTCTCATTATGAAAATAGTGTCTGGCGGCCACTTCATGAAAACATCCTTTTTCTCCCTGTACTGCAATTTTCATCTCAATCCTGTTTTAAAAAAGGAAGGGTCCCTTTTGCGGGGACCCTTGCCTTATATATATTTCTTTTCTGTATACAAAAATCCCCTTATCTCCTTTTGAAAAAATAAAAGTAGAAATAGAAATAAGCGAAGATGTTGTATACAATATTCATTGTTTCGTTTTATTGGGTTACAAAAATAAATTAAAAATCAATAAACACAAAAAAATTTTAAGAATATTTTATAGAATTGAAGGTTAAGAGTTTTGATGATATGATGCCTCTGCGGTACTGGATGGGATTTTGCACTTGTTTTTGATACAGATATGATGTCCCTACGGGACTCGGGGAATTGTTTTCAGGGACGCAGACCCGATCTGTCTGTAGAAAGGCCCAGGCATGAAATTTTCGATGAGCGCCGCAGTTGCGACCTGTCTTCTTAATTATTTCCTGTGCCTTAATTGAAGAACCTCCTCTATATCAGAGAATTTAACATTTTTTGCCTTAAGAAGGATCAGCATGTGGTAAAGAAGGTCAGCTGCCTCGTTTTTAAAGAGCTCAATATTGTTATTCATGGCTTCAATAACAAGTTCCACTGCTTCTTCTCCCACCTTTTGTGCCATTTTGTTGATTCCCTTCCTGTATAGTTTATTGGTGTAGGAGTTCTCTGCGTTCTCATCAATTCTTTGACTGACAATTTGTTCCAATTTATAGACAAATCCTTTTACCGATTCTTCCCCGAAACAGGAATGAGCTCCGGTATGACAAACCGGTCCGGCTGGTTCAACCTTAACCAGAAGAGCATCACCGTCACAGTCTTTTGTTATTTCTTTAACAATAAGGTAATTACCTGATGTCTCACCTTTGGTCCACAACCTTTTCCTGCTCCGGCTGAAAAAGGTGACCTTCCCTTCATTTATGGTTTTCTGCAAGGCGTCCTCATTCATATATCCTGTCATAAGTACCTGCATTGTGTTAAAGTCCTGAATAATTGCCGGTACCAAACCATCACCTTTTTTAAAATCAATCTGATTCATCTTGTTATATTTTTC
>JABUEV010000155.1 GCA_013314865.1 Bacteroidales bacterium
ACAATCAATATTTGCAAAATGCCTGAAAAGTTACTATCTTTATTAATTAGTAGCATGAAAGCCTTAATCAATATAAAGCAGGAGGAATTATGGGATAGAAAACGGAGATTAATTTATTTATGTAAAAGTTTTGAATAGAATTTTTATTTACTAACTTTGCGCCTCGTTTTAAACTGATTTTATTTTATGATAATAGTACCAGTAAAAGAAGGCGAAAACATTGAAAGGGCTCTAAAGAAGTTCAAGAGAAAATTTGAAAAGACAGGAATTGTACGTGAATTACGTGCAAGGCAGGCTTTTGTAAAACCTTCAGTACGCCGCAGGGAAGAGATAAAAAGAGCCATCTATATTCAGAAGATGCAGACAAAGGAGGAATAGTCCTCTCTGCATCATTTTTATTTATACATTTTGACCTCAGGAGGTTCCTTTATGGGATATAAGGAATCGTTCTTACAATATCTGAAAGCTGAAAAGCGCTATTCGCCTCATACTATAAGATCATATTCCAACGATCTTAATCAGTTTTTAAGTTTCCTTAATGAAAACTGCCATAATGATGATCTTGTTGAAGTGACTTCGCATGATTTAAGGTCGTGGGTTGTTTATCTTTTCGAAAACAAATATTCATCAGCAAGCATACACCGTAAGATTTCATGTTTAAGAGTCTTTTACAGGTATTTAAGGAAGGAACAGGTTGTCAAGTCAGATCCTCTTGAGAAGGTAGTCCTTCCCAGAGGTAGAAAAAGACTTCCGGTATTTGTTGAAGAAAATGCACTGTCAAAACTTCTTGATGAATTTGAGTTCGGGGCAGATTTTGCCGGCATTAGGGACAGGACAATCATAGAAATGCTGTATGTTACGGGAATGAGGAGGGCTGAGCTTACAGGTTTGCGTGACCAGGATATAGACCTTATCGAAGAGACTGTAAGGGTGACCGGCAAAAGGAACAAGCAGAGAATAATACCTCTGGTTAAGCCTTTTATAAAAAGGCTCGAAGAGTATGTAAAGGTCAGAAATGAGACTGTTAATCGCAGTGCCGGCGACTGGTTTTTTGTTACAGGAAAAGGGAACAAATTATATGACAAGCATGTTTATAATATAGTAAAACGCTATTTAAGCATGGTTACAACGATCGAAAAGAAAAGTCCTCATGTTCTGAGGCATACATTTGCAACCCATATGCTTAACAAGGGGGCTGATCTTAATTCGATAAAGGAGTTTCTCGGACATGCGAATCTATCTGCCACGCAGATATATACACATAACTCGTTTGAAATGCTTAAGAAAATATATAAACAGGCCCACCCCAGGGCTTAAATATTCATAAAATAAAAAACAGGAGGTACTACTATGAACGTTCAGATTCATTCAGTTAGGTTTGATGCTGACAAGAAGCTCATTGACTTTGTTCATCAGAAACTGGGTAAGCTTACACAAATAGGAGAGGGGATTGTCAATGCCGAGGTTTATCTGAGGCTGGATAAAGATCAGGAACGTGAGAATAAGATCAGCGAGATTAAACTTGACATGCCCGGAGGACCTTTGTTTGCCAGGAAGCAGAGTAAAACCTTTGAGGAATCGACCGATCTGGCTGTAGATGCTCTTAAGCGACAGATTACCAAATACAAGCAGAAAAAAAGAGGTGTGTAGTCACACCTCTTTCAAAAATCTTCGCAAGAATTTTGATAATGAAAATATAATTCATACATTTGCAGACCGACTTTCAGGGGTATATAACCTGGTCGGGACGTTCTTTAAATTGCCGATGTAGCTCAGTTGGTCAGAGCAGCTGATTTGTAATCTGCAGGTCGGGGGTTCGAATCCCTTCATCGGCTCTTGAAAGACTGTAAATGTGAGTATCAGGAAATAGGCTCGTTTTACCGGGGAGATACCAAAGCGGTCAACTGGGGCAGACTGTAAATCTGCTGGCAATTGCCTTCGTAGGTTCGAATCCTGCTCTCCCCACTTAAAACGGGGCGTTAAAGTATATCTGGTAATATCGATAATGCGATACAGACATCTTAACATTTATAAGCGGGAGTAGCTCAGTTGGTAGAGCATTAGCCTTCCAAGCTAAGGGTCGCGGATTCGAGCTCCGTCTCCCGCTCTATTTTTGATGCCAGAGTAGCTCAGGGGTAGAGCACTTCCTTGGTAAGGAAGGGGTCAGGGGTTCAATTCCCCTCTCCGGCTCAAACAGAAAAAAGATTTTAACCGAAAATATGATAAATTTAATTTAATAAGCTTGTAGTTATGGCAAAAGAAAAATTTGACAGGTCGAAACCACACGTAAATATCGGTACCATCGGTCATATCGACCATGGCAAGACCACCCTGACCGCAGCTATCACGATGGTCCTCCATAAAAAAGGACTTTCTGAGGTCAGAGACTTTGATTCGATTGATAATGCTCCCGAAGAAAAGGAAAGGGGTATTACAATTAATACTGCTCACGTTGAATATCAGACTGAAACACGTCACTATGCACACGTTGACTGCCCGGGGCACGCTGACTATATCAAAAATATGGTTACAGGTGCAGCCCAGATGGACGGAGCTATTCTGGTTGTTGCTGCAACTGATGGTCCTATGCCCCAGACAAGAGAGCATATCCTTCTGGCCCGCCAGGTAAACGTTCCTAAAGTGCTGGTTTTCATGAATAAGGTCGACCTCGTTGAAGATGAGGAACTTCTTGACCTTGTTGAAATGGAAGTGCGTGACCTTCTGAATTTCTATAAGTTTGACGGTGACAATGCCCCTGTTATTCGCGGTTCAGCTCTTGGAGCAATGCACGGCGAACCAAAATGGGAACAGAAAGTGCTTGAACTGATGGATGCAGTCGATTCATATATTCCTATACCTCCGCGCGACAATCAGAAACCGTTCCTTATGCCGGTTGAAGACGTCTTTTCAATTACCGGACGTGGTACAGTTGCTACAGGCCGTATCGAAACCGGTGTTGTGCAGACAGGCGATGAACTTGAAATGATAGGTCTGGGAGCTGAAAAACGCAAAACGGTCTGTACCGGAGTTGAAATGTTCAGAAAAATCCTCGACAGGGGTGAAGCTGGCGATAACGTCGGACTTCTGCTCAGGGGCGTGGATAAAAAGGAAATTAAAAGAGGTATGGTTCTTGCAAAACCGGGATCAATTACACCTCATACCAGATTTAAGGCTGAAATTTATGTCCTTAAGAAAGAAGAAGGCGGACGCCATACCCCGTTCCATAACAAATACCGTCCTCAGTTCTATATCAGAACTCTTGATATAACAGGTGAAATTACACTTCCTGAAGGCCGTGAAATGGTTATGCCGGGCGACAATGTTACTATTACAGTAGACCTTATCTATCCGGTTGCTCTTAATGTTGGTCTGCGTTTCGCAGTCCGCGAAGGCGGAAGAACTGTCGGTGCCGGCCAGGTTATTGAAATACTTGAATAAAGGATTTGGATACAGTTCAGGATCGTGTTTCATCACGATCCTGCACCTATGTTTAATACGGGTGTAGCTCAGTTGGTAGAGCACTGGTCTCCAAAACCAGGTGTCGGGAGTTCGAGTCTCTCCTCCCGTGCTAATTATAGTTTAAAATGAGTCTTAAAAGTTATATTAAGGAATCTTACACAGAGCTGATACATAAGGTGACATGGCCTACATGGAACGAGCTCCAAAACAGCGGTACCCTTGTTCTTGTGGCAACTCTGATTATCGCACTTATCGTTGCAGCTATGGACTTTACCTTCAGCAGGATAATGGAGTTTATTTACAGTTTATTGTACTAATCAGGGAAACAAATCCATGAGCGAGAATGTAAAAAAGTGGTACGTGCTTAGGGCAATAGGGGGGAAGGAAAAAAAGGTAAAGGAATATATCGAAAATGAAATCGCACGCCTCAAATTACAGGAATTCGTTCCGCAGGTCCTTATTCCCACTGAAAAGGTTTACCAGATAAGATCTGGCAAAAAAATCAGCAAGGAAAGAACTTTCTTCCCCGGATATGTTCTCGTGGAAGCTGTACTTACAGGCGAGATTCCGCATATCCTGAGAAATGTTCCAAATGTTCTCGGATTTCTGGGATCTCAAACCGGAGAACCTGTGCCTCTCAGAAAATCTGAAGTAAACAGAATCCTCGGAAAAGTCGATGAACTCAATGCAAGCGACGAGGAACTGAATGTCCCGTTCTTTGTCGGTGAATCGGTTAAGGTTATCGACGGGCCATTTAACAGCTTTACCGGAATTATCGAGGAAGTAAATGAAGAAAAGAAAAAGCTTAAGGTAATGGTGAAGATATTCGGAAGAAAAACTCCACTCGAGTTAAGCTTTATGCAGGTAGAAAAGGAAAATTAACAGAAGATATTGACGGTTATGATAAAAATAATGCTTCCTGAATAACCGTCAAAGTCTCGCAATAAACAAGCAAATTTTAAATTATGGCAAAAGAAGTTGCTGGAATTATCAAGTTACAGATTCGTGGCGGAGCAGCTAATCCATCTCCACCTGTAGGCCCGGCTCTGGGTTCTAAAGGTGTGAATATCATGGAATTTTGCAAACAATTTAATGCGAGAACCCAGGACAAGGCTGGAAAAGTAATACCGGTCGTTATAACAGTGTACGCTGACAAATCTTTTGAGTTTGTCACAAAGACACCTCCGGTGGCTGTTCAGCTCCTTGAAATGACTAAAACCAAAAAAGGTTCCAAGGAACCTAACCGTGACAAAGTGGCTTCAGTTACCTGGGATCAGATTAAAGTGATTGCAAAGGATAAAATGGATGATCTCAATTGTTTTACTCTTGAGTCAGCCATGAAGATGGTAGCCGGCACCGCAAGGAGTATGGGAATAACTGTCAAAGGTGATTTCCCGGTGAACAATTAACTTAAAGAAAAATGACGAAACTTACCAAAAACCAGAAGTTTGCTCTTGAAAAACTCGACAGAAGCAAGCTTTATACATTGAGTGAAGCATCCACTCTGGTAAAGGAAATTACCAAAACCAAGTTCGATGCTTCAGTAGATATGGATGTAAGGTTAGGTATAGATCCGCGCAAATCCAACCAGATGGTGCGTGGTGTCGTCTCCCTTCCCCACGGGACAGGCAAACAGACAAGGGTTCTTGTCCTCTGTTCTCCCGATAAGGAACAGGAAGCAAAAGACGCCGGTGCCGATTACGTTGGTCTCGATGAATATATCGAAAAGATCAAGGAAGGCTGGACTGATGTGGATGTGATAATAACCATGCCATCCGTTATGGGTAAAGTGGGTCAGCTTGGAAGGATTCTGGGTCCGAGAGGACTTATGCCTAATCCGAAAAGTGGCACAGTTACAATGGAAATTGGTAAGGCTGTTAAGGAAGTTAAGCAGGGAAAGATTGATTTCAAGGTCGATAAGAACGGAATCATTCACGCCTCTATAGGGAAAGTCTCTTTCGAGCCTTTTAAAATTGTCGAAAATGCCAGGGAATTTATTCACATGGTGAATAAACTTAAACCTGCTGCAGCAAAGGGAACTTACATTAAAAGTATCTTCCTTTCAAGCACTATGAGCCCGGGCATCAAGATTGATCCAAAAGGCCTCGATGACTGAAAGTAATTTAAACCCTGAAAAATTATGAGACGCGAAGAAAAGAGTGAAATAATTAACAGTCTTGCTGAGCAAATTAAAGAATACAGCCACTTTTATATTACTGATACCGCTCAGCTGAACGCTGCTGATACAAGCGCCCTGCGACGCAAATGTTTTGAATCGGACATAAAACTTGTCGTGGTTAAAAACACTTTGCTTAAACGGGCATTTCAGCAGTCTGAAAAGAACCTCGAAGAACTGTTCCCTGTTCTGAAAGGTACTACCTCCATCATGTTCTCAAACGCCGGAAGCGCTCCTGCACGACTAATAAAGGAGTTCCGGAAGGATCATGATAAGCCTTTGCTGAAAGGTGCATACGTTCAGGAATCAATATATCTCGGAGATGAAATGCTCGACGCTCTTATCTCCGTGAAAACCAAAGAGGAACTGATCGGAGAACTAATCTCTCTCCTCCAGTCACCCGCCAGGAACGTTATATCTGCTCTGCAATCAGGCGGAAATAAAATTCATGGTGTTCTTGAAACACTGTCAAAAAAGGAAAATTAATAATTGTATAATCAAATTTAAATTCGATAAAAATGGCAGATCTTAAGAAAATTGCAGAAGAACTGGTTAACCTGTCTGTTAAAGAAGTAAATGAACTGGCTAAGATTCTTAAAGAAGAATATGGAATAGAACCCGCAGCTGCACA
>JABUEV010000156.1 GCA_013314865.1 Bacteroidales bacterium
TTTGAATTCCGGTTTCAATTGTTATTGCTCTCCTGTCGTAAGGAGTTCTTTTCGTGAGTGTTGAAAAGGAAAAGCCTGTAAGAAGCGCCAGGGAGTTATGCACCAGGACTATTATGAAAATATACTTAATGTAGCGGATGAAGAAATCATAATTGCTTCTGAAAAGAATTACAACCATTGCAAAAAATGCCAGTATCGACAGAATCTTAAGTGGTTTGATAATAACTTTTGTGATTTTTGGCAAATAATGGGCAAACAGCATACCTAAAACAAGTGGAAT
Organism: Bacteroidales bacterium; assembly: GCA_013314865.1. Taxonomy (GTDB): domain Bacteria; phylum Bacteroidota; class Bacteroidia; order Bacteroidales; family VadinHA17; genus LD21. Next base: position 281 of record JABUEV010000156.1, read on the forward strand.
TCCGAGGAGAATAAAAACGGTTTTGAACATTTCAAAGGGATCAATCCTGAGAGGCTGAAGCAGCTCGGAACCTGTACTCTGATATATTTTAAGGAACAGGCCTCCCCAAATAGCAAAATTAAGAGGTGTGAGTATAATTGCCGATATGGTGGCAATGGCTGTCAGGCTCACTGACAATGCTGCGTTACCCCTGGCCAAAGCTGACATGAAGTTGGATATGTTTCCGCCCGGACAGGCAGCGACAAGAATCATCCCCATTGCTACAGTGGGAGTTAATATATTTCGAAAAAGAACGACAATTATAAATGTGACAAGAGGAAGCAGGAGAAATTGAGAAATAAATCCTACAAATATTGATTTAGGATTTTTTACAAGGTTTGTAAAATGTTCAACTTTTATTCCGAGAGCCACTCCAAACATTATGAAAGCCAGAGTCAAATTCAGAATAAGAAGTCCGTCCTGTGAGAAATTCAGCTTTACTGAATCCATAGATTTCAATGCTTCAAACATATAATTCAGGATTTATTTAATAAGCGGATACAATGTAGGTATAATACTGGATTAGTATAATAATTCAAGAGGTTATTTATTTCTGGTGGTTGTATACAAGGTAAAATCCCATAAAGACTTTTTGGCATCAGAATCGGGGTATGAGTCAAGTATTGCAAGTGCCTTGTCGCGGTACTGGTTCATTTTAAGCTCGGCGTATTCCATTCCGCGGTGGTCGTTTACAAAATCTATCACCTCGGCAATTTCTGTTCTTGTTTTTTTTCTGTTACGGACAATTGAAAGAATTTTTTTTCTTTGAAGGAAGCCTGACTGTTCAAGCGCATAGATCAGGGGGAGTGTTATTTTTCTTTCTTTTAAATCGTTTCCGGGCGCTTTGCCTGTAAGGCCGTTTCCTTCATAATCAAGAAGATCGTCGCGTATCTGGAAAGCAATACCGATATTCTCACCAAATTCTTTCATAAGCTGGATGGTTTCCGGATCATCTGTAACCGACCTGGCTCCGCAGGCTGTGCACGCTGCAATTAATGCGGCTGTCTTACTGCTTATTATTCTGAAATAATCCTCCTCCCTGATATTCAGCTTTCTTGCCTTCTGCAACTGAAGGAGCTCTCCCTCGCTCATTGACTTGACCGCTTCAGCAACTATCTCAAGCATGTCATAATGATTTTTTTCGACACTGATAAGCAAGCCGCGAGATAGCATGTAGTCTCCAACCAGCACAGCAATTTTGGAATTCCACAGAGCATTGATCGAAAGCGCGCCTCGGCGTTCATGAGCATCATCCACAACATCATCATGAACAAGCGAAGCGGTATGAAGCAGTTCAATGAAAGTCGCGGCAATATACGTTGATTCCGAAATCTGCCCGTTTAGCTTTGCAGTAAGAAATACCAGCAAAGGCCTCATTTGTTTTCCCTTCCTTCTGAAAATATAATTCAGGATTATCTTGAGAAGAGGTATATCACTCCGCATAGTCTTGCCGAAATAAATCTCAAATTGTGCCATCTCCTTCTTTACAGGCTCTCTTATTTCAGATAGTTCCGGCATGAGTGGTCGTTTATGGTTTCAAACTTACATAAAAATCTGATTTTACCGACAATAATACTTCCGATGTGTAAGTTTAATATCGAAAATAGGATTTAATACTTAATTTAAAGTTTATATTTGCTGAATAATTTTTTTCCTGATGGATATAAAAGACTTAAAACCGGAAAATCTTGAAAAAGCTGCAAATATGCTTAAAGCAGTTGCTCATCCAGTAAGAATTTCAATAATAAGCTGCCTTGAGGAAAATAAAAAGATGACTGTGACCGAAATCCATAAGTTGCTGAAAATAGAGCAATCGACGGCTTCACACCATCTTGGCATTATGAAGGATAAAGGAGTTCTCGCATCAAAAAGAGATGGGAAGAATATTTATTATTTCCTAAGGAATGAAATTCTTACCAATATTCTTGAATGCATAAGCGAATGCTGCAAGCTTGACGGCCGTATCTGACTCAAGAATAAGATTTTAACTAAGTCCCCTGAACATTCTTTTCTGAAACAGGATTATTGCTATCACTCCGCAGGTTATTGCTGAATCTGCAATGTTAAAGACAGGTCTGAAGAATATTAGTGATTCACCTGGCCGGTAAGGAGACCAGTCAGGCCAGGTTGTGTTTATCACAGGAAAATAAAACATATCCACCACCCTTCCGTGAAGAAATGAAGAGTAACCACCTCCAGGCGGGAAAAGAACGGCCGGCTCATAATAACTTTCACTGAATATCATACCGTAAAAGGCACTGTCAATAATGTTGCCGATTGCCCCAGCCATAATTGCACTTACCGCTAATATTAATCCGGTGGAGGCTTTCTTGTTTATTATTGAATTGAGGAAAAATCCTATGGCAACTATTGCAATAATTCTGAAGATGCTGAGTATAAGCTTGCCTGTCTTCCCTCCCATCTCCATTCCGAATGCCATTCCGTTGTTCTCGATGAAATGCAGCATGCCCCATTTGCCGAAAATATGTATTTCATCCCCTATAACCATATGCGTCTTGACCCATATTTTCAAAGCCTGGTCAAGCAGAAGAATGACAATTATAAATAGAATTGCCTTACTGCGAAGTGTCATGTCAATTTTAAAATATTACGGGTCTGCAAAATAGTAAAAATTTACAGACCCGTAACAGAATAACCAAATAAAGAATCAGTACCAGGCTGACAATTGATTCTATTAACAGGAAACGTTGATGTGGTTGATGTCCCAGCAGTACCAGTCGGTGTTGCCAAAAAACTTTTCACATCTGACCCTTCCGTTGTGCCCGGTGGTGCTCCATTCGACATCTACCTCAAACACATCCTGGTAGATTGGATGATAGTATTTAACCTCATAATAGGCATTAAGCGAACCTGTTTTCAGGCCGAACTCTATATAGCTGTCTTTCAGGGAATCACCTGTTTTGACGTAGGTGTATTTAACCATTCCGACCGATTCTCCGGTTTTTGTCCAGTCAATCTGTAAGATGGGAACCTGATTCTGCGGCCCCTGCTTTAAGACCCATTGACCTCCGGTGCCGTCAAGCTTGCTGGTCCCCTCAAACCACACAAATTCGGAAAAAGGATTGGTCCCCTCCTTGGAAATGTACATTTTCCACAGAACATCATTGCTCCTTATCTGCCCTGTCAGCCTTGCCTTGTATGTGACACTCAGCTGATCAATGGTGATCGTTGCATCATATTTCCATTCCCAGGTATTGTCTTCTATATAGGTCGGAGTCTTGTTGACTGCAAGCTGGAATGATTTGACCGGGACCGCCAGAGTAGTATATACAATCGTTTTCCATATCAGAGCCACTCCTGCTGCAAACTCCCAATTGCTTATTTCAGTTCCTTTCGGAAATATTTCAGGTGTTTCTGACTTCGTACCGGCATCGAAGTTATTGAAATCAATAAGCATTGATTCTGCAGGCGGTAACGCCGGAGGATCGCCTTTATCCTTCTTGCATGCCGTAAAGAGTATTGTGAATGTCAGAACAACTGTCAGAAATAAAAGTGTTTTTTTCATACTTTAAATGTTTACGGTTTTGCTATAAACGTTAAAGGTATATCAAAAATTACAGTGCCGGTGTCTGAAGCATCATAAATATTTCATGCCTTCAACAATGTCTGATGTTTGAAAAAACATAAAATAAAAAAACCGGACAGATACTTTCCGAACAAAATGAATTATTTTTTGTTTAATGTCAAAACTATAAAACATGAAACAAAAACAGATTATTAAAAAAGCCGGTCTCATGGTTACTGCATTTTTGTTTGCAATTAAGCTGTTTTCCGGAGACCCCGATAACTTAAAAAATTCAACTATGGAAAAATTTGATATTCACACATTCCCGGCGCTGCCATATCCATATGATGCGCTTGAACCTTACATTGATGCCCGCACAATGGAAATTCATTATGACAAGCATCATCGTGCCTATTTCAATAATTTCACAGCGGCAATAAAAGGGACAAAACTTGAAAACAGCACGATTGAGGAAATATTTGCCAAAGTCTCAGAGGCTGGCGACGCAGTCAGAAACAACGGAGGGGGATTTTACAACCATGTAATCTTCTGGAACAATCTTTCGCCAAAACCCGGAAAGATGTCTCCTGAACTGGAATCAGCCATCAACAAGGCTTTCGGATCATTTGAAAAATTTAAAGAGCTCTTCAGCAATGCCGCCAAAACACGTTTTGGAAGCGGCTGGGCATGGCTTTACCTTACCCCCGATAAAAAACTTGCTATCGGAAGCACACCTAACCAGGACAATCCTCTGATGGATGTCTCTCCGATAAAAGGCACTCCTCTTCTCTCTCTTGATGTCTGGGAACATGCATATTATCTCAAGTACCAAAACAGGAGACCGGAATATGTTGAAGCATTCTGGAATGTAGTCAACTGGGAGGATGTAAGTAGAAGATACAGTGAAGCAATTAAATAATGTTAGATATATCTAACTAATACAAACCGTCAGAAAAAAGGGTGCAATACGATTGCACCCTTTTTATTTAAGAATCATCCGGCCGTTACAGTCCCCCTTCTCAGATGAGATCATTGAGAGTTGTGCCGTCAGGTATAGAGATATCTTTTGATTTTCAAAGTAGCCGTTTTCTGGAAAGGAACGGGCTGAAGCTCAACTTTACTTATCTGGCAGAATTTGCTTACCTTGGAATTTACATAAGCTTTTATCTCGTTAAGGATCTCTTCCTTTTTCTCTTCAAATTGTCTTGACATGTCATTTTTGAGATCCTGATATCTTTTTTCCAGTTCTTCGAGATTCAGGTGAACATATGCAACCAGCTTGCCTTTCTGTTGGATTACTAGTGATTCAACTACAAACCGGAAGTTATTAATGACTGATTCAATTTCTTCAGGATAGATATTTTCTCCGCTTGCGCCCAATATCATGTTTTTAAGTCTGCCTTTAATGTAGAGATTGTTATTTCTGTCAAGAACTCCAAGATCTCCTGTTTTGAACCATCCGTCTTCTGTAAGAACTTCCCTGGTAAGTTCAGGTTCCTTGTAGTAGCCTTTCATTACATTCGGACCTCTTGCCCAAATCTCGCCTTCACCTGTTTTTCTGTCGGGATTGTTTATAATGAGTTCAATTCCATCAATTGCTGGTCCTGTTGATTCGAAAACAGTCTTTTCAGGATTTGCACCTGCCAGAAGCGGGGCTGTCTCGGTCAATCCGTAACCAATAGCATAAGGGAACCGGGCTTCAAGCAGAAATCTCTCCACCTCCCTGTTAATTTTTGCTCCTCCGATGCCGAAGAACTTAAGTGCTCCGCCGAAAGTCCTGTACAGTTTCTTCCCGGCCGCTTTGTTAAGTTTTTTCCTTAGAGCAGGGATTTTGTAAAGATGTCTTAAAAGGATGTTCTTGTTGAATGTCGGAAGGATTTTGTTGTAATAAATCTTTTCCATTATCAGAGGAACGGTAAGCATGACTGTAGGGCGAATCTCGCCAAGAGCGGGGATAAGCACTGCAGGCGTGGGAGGTTTCCTCAGATAATAAACGCATGCACCTCCAAGAACTGGCAAAATAAGACCCAGTGTATTTTCATAAGTGTGCGACAGTGGAAGAACAGAAAGGAACCTGTCGGTTTCGTTAACTGGCTGAATTATCGATCCTTTAAGGGCATTGAAACAGATATTACGATGTGTAAGCATCACCCCTTTCGATCGTCCTGTGGTGCCTGAAGTATAGATTATTGAAGCCAGGTCATCCTCGGAAGGCTCGTATATTCTCAGAGGAATTGCCTTTGGATCAAATATTAGTGTACTGTCAGATGGCCTTATTATCGAAGAATCTTCAATTCTGACTATAGTTTGCAGAGTTTCATTTTTGTGTTCGCTGATTTTTGGGAGCAGGCCGGATGAAACAAAGAGAACCTTTGCTTCTGAGTGGTCAAGCACATTTGCTGCCTCGCTGT
>JABUEV010000157.1 GCA_013314865.1 Bacteroidales bacterium
TGGGGTATGGAGTAACGTGGGTTCGCTTGAAAACAAGGGTCTTGAGTTTGCACTGCATTCAAACAACCTTACCGGTGCTTTTAAATGGACGACAGATTTCAATATTGCACTGAACCGCAACAAGATACTGGATATTAACGGACCGGAAATCACTCCCAATGGGATCAATTATGTTATAGAAGGACAACCTATCGGTGTCTTTAAGTTGAGAAAATTTGCAGGAGCTGACCCGGATAACGGAGATGCACTTTATTACATCGATGACAAAAGTAATGAGACTACAAATAACTACAACCTGGCTAAGGAGGTAATAGTTGGTTCTCCGAATCCCGATTTCACAGGAGGTCTGAACAATTATTTTGAATACAAGGGAATTGATCTGAATGTTCTGCTGAGTTTTGTTTACGGAAATGAAGTCTTTAACGGAGGGGGAAGGTATCAGTCGGCAAACGCTGACTGGTTTGATAACCAGACAATTGATCAGTTAAAGAGATGGCAGAAGCCCGGAGACATTACTGATGTTCCGCAGGCCCGGCTCGGAGAAGGCAATGGCACCAATAATTCAAGCAGGTATCTTTCGGATGCTTCCTATTTAAGAATCAGAAATATCAACCTCGGCTATAACCTTCCGAAAGGCCTTACCGGCAAATTAAGCTTGTCAACTGCTCGTGTATATATTGTCGTCCAGAACCTTTACACACTTACGAACTACAAGGGATGGGATCCGGAAGTTAATTACACCGGAACCGGAAGGTCAACCCAGAATACAAATATCATTCAGGGATATGATTTTTATACTGCACCGCAGGCAAGAACCTATACGGTAGGTATTAACCTTATGTTTTAACTGTTAACTACGACAATCATGAAAAATATATTTCTTCATTTACAGAAATGGATATTGCTGGTTCCTGCAGTGATATTACTTTTCTCCTGCAACGAAAAACTTGATCTTAAACCTCAGCAGGAGATAGATGCAAAATTGGCTCTGACTTCTGCTGAAAATATAAAGACAGCTCTTGTTGGGGCATATCTGGAGGCACGAAGTGCAAGTATCTTCGGTTCCCAGTTCAATGAATTCAGCGAACTTCTGGCAGCCACATCCGATCTTTCTTTTATCGGTACTTATGCACAACCAAGGGAAATTATCAGAAAAGAAATTTCGGTAACAAACAGCTATGTTGAAAACACCTGGGTGAGTGCCTACAGGCTCACAAACATGTGCAACAATCTGCTGGATGAAGAGGTACTGTCAATTCTCGATGCAGAGTACAGGGATGTTGTTGAAGGCGAAGCTAAATTCCTCAGGGGATGGGTATTGTTTGAAATGACCAGGCTTTTTGGATTACCGTATGAACCAGGCGTTCAGAATACCCAGCCTGGTGTTCCTATAGTTCTTACCCCTACCATCGATGTGGAGGATGCGGTTGATGTACCAAGAAGCACGGTCGAACAATGCTACAGTCAGGCTATCTCCGACCTTACTGACGCCCGGAACCTTCTGCCGGAAGACAATGGTGTTTTTGCAAGCACTTATGCTGCAAGCGCCGTTCTTGCACGCATCTATCTTCAAAAGGGAGACTATCTGAATGCAGCTGTTGAAGCTAACAGGGTGATTGAAAGCGGAATATTCTCACTTACCAGTCATCCTTTGCAGACTTTCAACATTAAAAGTGCCGTCCCTGAGGTGATATTTGCGCTTCAGAATAATGTTTCTTCGAATACCCCATGGCTGGCTGTGATGTACGCTTCGCTCAATGGTATGGGAAGAGGCGATTATGACATTCAGCCGGGATTTCTCACCAGATTTGACCCTTCTGACCTGAGAGGAATGCTTCAGACTGACACCGATCCGTCATTTACAATTGAAAACATAACAAAGATGTATTACATAGGGGTCGGTACAATCCTGAATAATGGAGGTATCAATACGGCTAAATGGGGTGATTATTATGCCAATATTCCTCTTATCAGGCTGGCTGAAATGTATCTTATCAGAGCTGAGGCTAATTTTGAAAAGGGAGGAACCCTGACCGGACCCAACACTCCTACACAGGATATAAATATAGTTCGGGCAAGATCACTTGCACCGCTTTATACATCTGATGTTACAAGAGACCAGATCAGAGATGAACGTTATCTTGAACTTTGCTGGGAGGGTCACAGACTCCACGACCTGAAGAGATGGAAGAGCAGTATTGGAGGCGATCCATACAATGCCGGAAACCTGATTCTTCCGATACCTTTCAGAGAAATGGAAGTCAATGAACTGCTTGAGCAGAATCCATGGTACCTCGGTAATTAGAATTATAAACTGATATTTACAAGGGGAATTTTAAAAGCCACGGCCAACACAGAAAATAATCATATTCAAAAGTAGAAGAGATTATTTCCTGTAGATGTCCAGAAGGTAATTGAAAACAGGGCTTTTAAAATTCCCTTGCTTTTTAATTGATTGGATAAAGAATAATTTTAATTATCTTTGCACCCACAATTTTCAAAAGTAGGTTTTTAAAAGCGTAGAAATTTAATGGCAGTTAAAATCAGATTAGCTAGAAAAGGCCGCAAGAAGCTGGCCTATTACCACATAGTGGTAGCAGATAGCAGGTCGCCACGGGATGGCAGATTCATTGAGAAGATAGGTACATACAATCCTATCACTGACCCGGCTACAATCGAAATTGACTTTGATAAGGCGCTGGGTTGGCTGCAGAAGGGCGCACTACCTACAGATACATGTAGAGCTATCCTTTCTTATAAAGGAGTTCTTTACAAGAAACATCTTCTTGAAGGAGTAAAAAAAGGTGCTTTTGATGAGGCAGAAGCAGAAAGAAGATTCAATGAATGGCTGAAACAGAAAGAAGCCAAGATTGAAGCAAAAAGAGCCGGAATTGAGAAAACTAAAGAGGAAGCACTGAAAGAACGAATTAAGGAAGAACAGAAGATAAATGAAGCAAGGGCTGAGGCTCTGGCGAAAAAAAGAGCTGAAGCAGTCGCATCTGAACAGCCTCAGGAACAAACTGAAGAGGTCCAGCCTCCAGCTGAACCCGAAAACACAGAAAAGACTGAGTAATAAGCTGTCTCATTTTTTTGTCTGACTGTAAGCGGGCAACATGCCCTGTGGTTGACTGAAAATCGGAAATATTTGCATGATGTATTCCGGCGACCACATACTTTTTGGAAAAATCGGAAAATTAAGGGGCTACGAGGGCACTGTTGTGATAAAGCTCGAAAAGAGGTTTTTCGGCAATGTGCCTGAAATGGAATCGATCTACCTTGAAATAGAAGGGAAGCTGGTTCCATTTTTTATCTCATGGTCAGAATATAGCGGCGCCGATACGATGGAAGTAAGACTTGAAGGGTATGAATCGGCTGAAAAAGCAGCTGAATTTACAGGATGCAGGGTTTATCTGACAGCCATACCTGACGGTTTTGAAAAGAATGAGTTTTCTGAAATTGACCTGACAGGATATAATATTTCATCAAGTGACGGGATTGAAGTCGGTACCATAACTGAGGTTATCAGCAATCCCGGCCAGTGGCTGCTTAAAACTGTCACAAACAGCGGAAATGAACTTCTGATTCCTTTTCACGATGACCTTGTTGAAGAAATCGACCATGACGAAAGGATAATAGTAATGATTTTGCCGGAGGGACTGACAGATATCAATAAATAATGCAGCATTTGCAAAAAAAATCTGTCTTTTCACAAATTGATTAACCATTTTAAATATGCACTATGATGAAAAAGGCAATTATCTTTTTGTTCCTCCCGTTGCTTGCTTCAAATATTCTGACAGGACAGGGGACTGTAAAGGAAACCAGGAATGTTAACGGTTTCACAAATGTTAATTTTGGCATCTCAGGAAATTTATACATCAGACAGGGATCTGAGTACCGTCTGGAAATAGAAGGCAGTAGAAGCGTACTCGATGAAATTGAGACAGAGGTTTCAGGAGGCAGACTAATGATAAGAAGGGATTCCTGGCACTTCTCTTTAAGAGATGAGCAGGTGACTGTTAATATTACGATGCCGGAACTTGAAGGATTAAGTGTTTCAGGCTCAGGCAAGGCTGAAGTTTATGAATTTTCAGGGCTTGATGATCTTGAACTCAATGTAAGCGGAAGCGGGAAAATACTGGTAAACCGGCTGAAAGCGGATGATCTTTCGTGCGTTATTTCGGGCTCAGGTGATATTCTTCTTAAAGGAGAAGGTTCCGCCGACAGAGGTGAAATTTCCATCAGCGGCTCAGGAAGTTACAGGGGAGAAGAGGTGCAGATAGACAGAATCAGCGCACGGCTTTCAGGAAGCGGCACCTGTTACTGCAAGGCCGGCAGTTCACTTGAAGCTGCTGTTTCAGGAAGCGGAAGCATTTATTACAGCGGAAATCCCAGCGTTGATGCAAGAGTCTCCGGTTCAGGCAGTGTCAGAAAAAGATAATCTTATTTTCTTAAAATTTTAAAGGTACCGTCTGGGAAAAACCTTATAACAGGAGAGGAAGTATTCCTTTCAGTCTCATCCTGTCTGAATTTAACAATATAGTCAACAGCATTTCTGATGTCTTCGCCAATTTCACTGAAGTTTGAAGGAGTTGGCTTTCCGCTTATGTTGGCAGAGGTTGATACAATGGGTTTACGGAATCTGGTTATAAGTTCATTGCAGAATTCATCATTGCAGATCCTTACTGCAACTGAACCATCTTTACTGCAAACATCATCAGCCAGATTCCTGCCCCGTGGATAAACCACAGTCAGAGGCTTGTCGTTGATATGTATTATTTCATATACTATTTCCGGAACATCCTTTACGTACCTTCCAAGCATCTCTTCACCATTGACAAGGATTATCAGGCTTTTTTCCTCCTGCCTCGATTTAATTTTAAAGATCTTCTTTACAGCGTCACCATTAGTTGCATCACATCCTAATCCCCATACGGTATCGGTAGGATAAAGAATGACTCCTCCTCCCCTCAATATTCTGAGCGCATTTTCAATGTCTTCTTCAAACTTTCTTATCATCCTCTATTATTTTGTTCAACCAGCTACCAATCACCAGTTCCTTCATTCTCAGACAGGCAGGTCATAATCTCTCAATGCTTCGTTAAGTGAAGTTTTTTTATCAGTTGACTCTTTCCTTTTTCCTATTATCAACGCACAGGGAACGTAAAACTCTCCTGCCGGAAAGCTTTTTGGGTATGAACCCGGAATGACGACCGACCTTGGTGGAACATAGCCTTTGTATTCTTTTTGAGGAACAGTCGTCACATCAATAATTCGTGTACTTTCAGTTATGACAACGTTGGCACCAAGTACTGCCTCATGGCCGATACGGGCACCTTCAACTATAATACAGCGTGAACCTATGAAACAATTGTCTTCTACAATTACCGGAGCTGACTGCACCGGTTCAAGCACGCCGCCGATGCCCACACCGCCGCTCAGATGAACGTTTTTTCCTATTTGTGCACATGAACCTACAGTGGTCCAGGTATCTACCATGGTCCCCTCATCAACATAAGCTCCTATGTTGACATATGAAGGCATCAGGATTACACCCCTGGCAAGGAAGGATCCGTATCTTGCCACTCCATGCGGTACCACTCTTACACCAAGCGACTCATAGTCTTTCTTTACCGGTATTTTATCATGAAATTCAAAAGGACCTGCTTCAACTGTTTCTGCTTTTCTTATAGGAAAATACAGAATGACAGCTTTCTTTATCCATTGATTTATTTTCCAGCCGTCACCTTCCGGCTCGGCAACTCTCAACACACCTTTATCAAGCAGATCAATGGTTTTATTGATTTCTGACTGAACTTCTTTCTTTTTCAGCAGACTCCTGTCTTCCCAGGCTTCTTCAATCAAATCCCTGTTAATTAAAACCATTCTGAGGACATTTATGTTAATTTATTTATTCTTTCGTTTCAAAACCGTTGGCTGGTCTAAAGTATGTATTTTCTGAGGTCTTCAGGGGATTTTGGAGAGAGATAACCGAAAGGTATGTCAAAAACAGTTCTTGCTCCTGTTTGCCCTTCATTTGCCATCCGGGCTACGGCTCTTGCATAAGCCACCAGGACACTCGCTGTAAATTCCGGATTACTGTCGAGCTTCACGCTGAATTCAACTGTGTGTTTTGATCCATTTCCTGTCACTCCTGAGCGAATAACTATTCCTCCGTGAGGCATTCCTGAGTGTTCTTTTTTCAGTTCCTCTTCCGTGATGAAATTTACAGTG
>JABUEV010000158.1 GCA_013314865.1 Bacteroidales bacterium
ACAGAAAAAAGAAAAGACATCTAAACCATATCATCCAGATGAATTTTGAAAAGCTGCAGGAACTAATAGAAAGGATAAGATCGGTAAGTATTGCTGTAGTGGGCGACTTTTGCCTCGATGCTTACTGGTTTATTGACAAGTCCGGAAGTGAGATATCTGTCGAGACGGGCAAGGAGACAAAACCAGTGAGAGAATACAAGTATTCACTGGGAGGTGCAGGAAATGTGGCTAATAACCTTACAGCAATGGGGGTGGCAGATGTCAGAGCCTTTGGGGTAATAGGCACGGATCCTTTCGGGGAAACTATGAAGAATCTCATGAAAAGTGCCGGCATTAATACCCAAAATATCCTTGTACAGGAAAACAACTGGTCAACACATGTGTATATCAAGCCTTATTCAGGTGAAGAGGAAGAAAACAGAATTGACTTCGGCAACTTTAATGTTCTTTCGGATGATGTGTCAGACACTCTTCTGAAGAACCTCAGAGATACAGCCGGGTCGCTCGACCTGGTTATCATAAATCAGCAGGTGCTTTCAGGCATTCATAGTTCCAGGTTCCGTAAAGGTCTGGTCGAAATTATCAATACGTTCCCTGAAAAAATCTTCATAGCCGACAGCAGGAACTACAGTGATGACTATACAGGAGCATACCGCAAAATGAATGAGGCAGAAGCCGTAAGACTGTCCGGAAACATAAATGACAGGGAAATTTCTGTTGATGAAGGAGAGTTCAGGGAGGCTCTGCTTTCTCTGTACCGTCGTTACGGAAAGCCTGTCTTTGCAACCAGGGGTGAAAAAGGCTCCGTGATAGCTGACCAGGATGGGCTGACTGACATTCCGGGGTTAATGATCATTGCACGGACTGATACCGTGGGGGCTGGCGACAGTTACCTGGCCGGAGTTGCAGCCGCCCTTGCTGCAGGATATACATTAAAGGAGTCTGCAGAAACCGGGACAATTGTAGCCGGAGTAACCATTCAGAAACTTTTTCAGACCGGTACAGCTTCACCCGAAGAAATCCTTAAAACCGGGAAGGATCCTGATTTCATTTATAACTCCTGCCTCGCTGAAAATGTAAGACATGCTGAATATCATGAAAATACTCAGATAGAGATTATCAACAGATGGCAGAAAAAACCAGAAATTAAACACGCCATTTTTGATCACGACGGCACTGTCTCTGTCCTGCGCGAAGGATGGGAGAAAATAATGGCCCCCATGATGGTAAAGGCAATACTTGGTGAAAGTATAAACAGAGTTCCGGATGATATTTATAAAAAGGTATCAGACCGGGTCAGCGATCTGATCGATAAAACAACCGGCATACGCACACTAATGCAGATGAGAGAACTTATTTCTCTCGTCAGGGAATTTGGTTTTGTGGATGAAAGCGAGATTTCTGATGAGTACGGTTATAAAGAAATATACAACAAAGAGATCCTGGCCCTTGTGAATTCGCGCATGCAGAGAACTCTGGCAGGAGAGCTTGACAAAGATGATTTCAAGATAAAAAATGCCGGACCATTTCTCAAAGAACTCAGAAAAGCAGGCATAACTCTTTATCTTACAAGCGGCACCGACACTGAGGATGTCATAAGGGAAGCTGAGTTCCTGGGGTATGCCGGCCTTTTCAACGGAGGAATTTACGGAGCTTCTCACGATATAAACAATGAGGCAAAGAAGGAAGTCCTGAAGAAAATTATAGCCCTTATAGGCCCTTCACATATGAATCAGGTTGTCACATTCGGCGACGGTCCGGTTGAAATAAGAGAAACCAAAAAAGCAGGCGGACTTACTGTCGGAGTGGCTACCGATGAGGTAAGACGCTTCGGACTGAATGAAAAGAAAAGAACCCGGCTTATTAAAGCAGGAGCTGATATAATTATACCTGATTTTACACAGATGAACTGTCTCCTGATACTGCTTAACATTAATTAAGGTTTTGCCATGCCTCACTACAGATTTGACAGGCGCAGACTGCTCTTCAGAAAACTTGAGGAAAGAAAAAACAAGGTTAATATTTTAAGGGATCATATACCGGCATCTAAAAGACCGGAATCCCTGACAGACGAAAAAGCAAGAGAACTGATCAGTCTGACAGCAGAAAAAATCAGAATGGCAAGAAGGATTAACAAACCTGTGGTGCTGGCTTTCGGTGCCCATGCCATCAAGAACGGACTTTCTCCCGTACTGATCGAACTGATCAGGCAAGGATGGATAACACATATGGCAACAAACGGAGCAGGCATAATCCACGACTGGGAACTGGCATACATCGGCGAAACAAGCGAGGATGTGCGTGAAAACACCTCAAAAGGACAGTTTGGAATTTGGCATGAAACAGGATATTATATCAACCTGGCCCTCCTTTCAGGAGCATTCCAGGGACTTGGCTACGGTGAATCGGTTGGCAAAATGATATTTGATGACGGACTGTTCATTCCAGATCCGGATGAGTTAAGGAAAACAGCTGTTGAAGAATCGGTAAGAAACCCTGAGAGGGCGGCTGCCGCCATCGATCTGGCAGGGGCAATTGAAAACTTCCGGATTCAAACTGGCTTTATTAAAATCTCTCATCCCTTTAAACAGTTTTCTGTTCAGTCTGCAGCTTTTCAATACGGAGTGAAATTTACAGGCCATCCTATGATAGGGCATGACATAATTTATACTCATCCCCTCAACAATGGAGCCGCATTAGGAAGAACCGCTTTAAACGATTTCCTCTCATTTGTGCAGACTATTTCTGATATTGACCAGGGAGTTTACATGTCTGTGGGATCAGCTATAATGTCTCCCATGATTTTTGAAAAGGCTCTTTCGATGGCCCAGAATATAGCAATACAGGAGAAAAGACATATTGACAGGCATTTTATGCTGGTGGTCGATCTGACTGAATCACAACACGACTGGAAAAGTGACGGAGAACCATCAGAAAACAATCCTGCATACTACATGAGATACTGCAAGACATTTTCCAGAATGGGAGGTGAAATGCATTATCTGAGAGCGGATAACAGGCTCTTCTTTCCTGCCTTGCTAAATGAGTTATCCGATGATTCATTAATTCCTGATAATAAAAATTAGTTTTATTTTTCTAACAAATTACAAATTATGAACAAGGAAGAGGTCATGCAGTATCTTAATGAAGCTAAGAATCATCTTGTAAATGAACTGCTTCCTTTCTGGATTTCAAGAACCGTTGATAAGAAAAACGGGGGTTATATAACCCATTTCGACAGGTATGGAAATGACACCGGCGAAGATGAAAAGTCGCTCATCTCACAAACACGTTCCCTGTATACCTATGCATCGGCACACAGGGCAGGTTACGGTGACGGTTCGTATGCAAAGTTTGCTGGTCACGGTATTAAATTTCTTCTGTCAGAAATGTGGGATAATCAGTACGGTGGTTTTTACTGGATGGCTGACCGGAAAGGCAATATAAAGAATGACAGTAAAGTAACATATGGTCAGAGTTTTGCAATCTACTCACTCAGTGAATACACGCTTGCAACAGGTGATCCTGCCGGTATTGAGTATGCTGAAAAGCTCTTTGATATGCTTCAGAAATATGTGGTTGATACCATGTATGGCGGGTACAGGGAAATGTTTAACAGACGATGGGAATTAATAGGTCCGGGGAGCAAAGGCGGAGACAGAAAGACGCTTGATGTTCACATGCACTTAATGGAAGCATTTACAACACTTTATGAGGCTTCAGGCAAAGAGATACACCTGAGGAAACTGAATGAATGCATTCATATTCTTCTCGACAGGTTTTTACATCCTGTTTATAAAACAGGGATACCACAGTTTTTTGATGACTGGAGTGTTGCTCCGCAGATAAAATTTGAAATAATATGGGGATGGGACAGGTTTTCAGAAGACGGCATGAAGGGGAATGCAACTGACAACACCTGCTATGGTCATAATGCTGAATTTGCATGGCTTCTGCTTCATGCCCTAAACGTAATGAATGCCGGTGTCGAACCATACCTTGATACCCTGAAAAAGATTTATGATCATACTGTAGATAACGGTATAGATATTGAATATGGCGGTGTTTATGTGGAAGGGCCTCATTCAGGAGGAGTCTATGACAGGGAGAAAGAATTCTGGCAGCAGGCTGAAGTTCTGACAGCAATGCTTGACGCCTTTCTTCTTTTCAGGGAAGAAAAATACTGGAGTGCCTATAAGAATGTTCACCGCTTTGTATTTGATAAAATGATCAACAAAGATGCAGGCGAATGGTATCCGCTTCTAAGGCGGAATGGAGAGCCAATCTGGACTCACATGGGACACTCATGGAAGATAAATTACCACACTGTCAGATCGATGGTTCAGTGCATAAAGAGGCTTGAAAAGATTATTGCGCTATGACACTGACGCTTAATACGATCGACTGGTTAGTGGGAGCGGTTATTATAGCCGGCACACTGGCATTTGGTCTTTACATGGCATACATCAGAAAAGCCGGTGCCAACAGCTCAAATTTTTTTCTGGGAGGCAGATCTATTAAATGGCCGGTAATAGGAGCCTCGCTATTCGCAACAAATATCGGAGCCGAGCACCTTGTAGGCCTTTCAGGTGATTCTTACAGATACGGGCTTGCAGCCGGCTTTGTGGAACTGACGATGCCTGTAACTCTTGGGATTGCATGTGCCGTGCTTTTCCCTTACTATCTTAAAAACAAGGTTTACACCATCCCTGAATTTCTTGAACTTCGTTACAACAGGAGAGCACGTACTCTTTTTTCAGGTCTGATGCTGGTTATCAGCGTTATGACAAAGCTTGCCTTTACACTCTTTGCAGGAGCTCTTGTTCTTAACAGTATCCTTGGATTTAATGTAATGGCGACAGTCTTTTACATAGGAGTCATTGTTGCTCTGTTTACTATTATCGGCGGTTTTACCGCAGTAGCATATACCGATGCCCTGCAGGTTATAATAATGATTGCCGGTGCGCTGGTAATGATGATAATCGGGCTTGACAAAGCAGGGGGATGGAGCAGTCTGATGGATAAAGTGCCGGAAATGATGTCGCTGGCCAAACCTTATGATGACCCGGTGTATCCGTTCTGGGGAATACTTGCAACTGCTTTTTATGCCGGTGTCTTTTACTGGGGCATTGATCAGGTTAATGTCCAGCGGACACTGGCGGCTCCCGATCTGAACAATGCCAGATGGGGTGCTATGTTCGCGACGTTCCTCAAGCTCTTTCCGGTTTTTATCTTCGCCCTTCCGGGAGTGATCGCATTTGCCCTTTATCCTGATGCTCTCCACGGAGATGAGACAAAACAGACTTTTGTATTACTGCTCAATAACCTTCTTCCTACAGGTGTCAGGGGACTCTTATTGGCATCTCTTATGGCGGCGATGGTGACATCGCTCATAGCTGTTCTGAATTCCGTCTCCACGCTCGTGGTGAAGGATTTTTTTGTTGAATTCAGGCCAAACCTCAGCGAAAAATCGCAGGTGAAACTGGGCAGATACACAATAATGATTATTGCATTGCTCGGAATCGCAGCAGCATGGCTGGTTTATAAAAGCGAGGAAGGACTGTTCAAGTATCTTCAGACAATTACTGCATACCTCGTCATACCCGTTTTCCCGGCCATTTTTTTTGGAATCGCAAGCAAGAAGGTTACACTTAAAGGTGCAGCAGCATCGGTTATTACCGGAGTAATATTATCATCCGTATTCATAGCCGACCAGCTTATGGGAGCTGAAGCCGGAAAAGAAGTCTTCCCCTTCCTTCATCATAAACTGACATTAAATTTCGGGTACCGGGGGCTATGGGCTGAACTTATTATCACTGCCGTGTTATTTGGTGTCTCAGCCTTTACACCTCGCACTGATCCCGCAAAACTGGAGAAAACAACGATTAACTATTCAAAAAAGATAGCTCCATTTGAAGGATTAAAAGACTGGAGACTTCATTTCATCATCCTGACCGCCATAACAGTTTCCATCTGGATCTGGCTCAGATAACCATAAGAAACATCCCTGACCGGTCACTCAGGAGGATTGTACCTGGCTTTTTCAACCAGCCCCTGTATGTCTTTGTCCTGCATCAGGTCGCTAAGCTTAACGCCCTTGTTATTCTTCATGTATGACTCCACAATTCTGAATCCAATCCATACCGCCGCTTTCCCCGGCGACTCATTTGTAAAATAGCTTGTGAACGGGGCATCTCCTATAAGCTT
>JABUEV010000159.1 GCA_013314865.1 Bacteroidales bacterium
ATTTTCCCTTTCAAATATCTGTCTATCTCTTTTGACATCTTTTCAGGAATTGTGACATCCATTTCTGGATTGTCGGCTCCTGCCGAAAGTTTGCTGACGGTAACCTCAATCATCCTGGCAAGAAATTCATTGTCGGAAAATGCTTCAGACACTGGCTCTCCAATTACTTTCAGTGCGACAAGCCGTTCCACATCCTGCTTTAGAGCACTCATTGCGTTCCTGAAAGAGATTCTGAGCTCCGAAAGTGTCTTCTTCTTCAGCTCCTGTGAATCCTGTTCCGCTTTCGAGATTATTGACTCCGCCTTCTTTCTGGCTTCTGCAATGATTTTTTCAGATTCGGCTTTTGCTTCCGAAATAATTATTTCAGCCTCTTTTTTCCCTCTGGCAACACCTTCCTGGTATATCCTGTCAGTTAATTCCTGGAGTTTGTTCTGCATTTTAATCTATTTTTTGTCAAAACTTTTTTGGCTCCCAGTTAATAAAACCGCCAAATAATTCAGAATCAGAAAGAATATCCTGACTCCATCCGGTTTCATCGTTCACTGAAGAGCGTCGAGATTTGCTTATCAGGAAATCATGCGCAAATATGCAATTTTATTTTCTAATACCAAAACAAAAATAGCCGGCGGCAAGCATAACAATCTGATTTATTATAGCTTGCATTCACGGCATTGAAAAATTTTTCTGGCCCGCTATTTGTTAATCAGGGATTGATAAAAAGTTTAACTTTAGATAAAATATTACTGACATGAATAAACTGCTGTCAATAGTTATTATGTTGCCTGTTACGGCGGCTTTTTCCGCTTATGCTTTTTCTTCAGCACCGGCAGTAAATGTAAAGGCAACAATGAAAAAGGTCACTGTCTACCCCGACAGGGCACAGATAAATCATGAAGCGCGCGTGGAAATTCCTGCCGGAACCACCGACCTGGTCATTGGAGGCTTGTCTCCATATATTGATGCACAGAGCGTTCAGGTAAGAGGTGTCGGAAACTTCACTATCGTTTCTGTAAATCATAAAAATAATTACCTGGAGAACCTTGAAGAAGCGCCTGAGGTAAAGAGTATCAGAAGCCAGATAGAAGCCCTTCAGCTAAAGGTTGAAGATGAAAAAACAGCCATCTCGGTTTTAAAGGAAAAGGAGGCATTTCTTGTGGCCAACAGAGCCATACTTGTTAAAGAAACCAGTTACACTATCGAGCAGATGAAGGGTGTGATGGATCTTTTCTCAACAAGCATGGAACAGGTGACTAACAGTATCCTGAAGAAGAACAGGCTTATAAAGGATTATGAAAGGCAGATAGCGGCTTTGCAGAAACAGATTAACGACAGGACAGACAAACTCCGGCTTCCGTCAGGTGAAATAACTGTCTCTGTCAGTTCTGAGAAACCTGTAAGCGGCCGGATGGAAATAAGCTACCTTGTCACCAATGCCGGGTGGTTCCCTTCGTATGACATAAGGGCGGAAGACATAACAAAGCCTGTGACAATATTTTACAAAGCCAATCTGTTTCAAAATACAGGTGTTGAATGGAAGGATGTAATTTTAAGTTTTTCCAACGCAACACCGTGGGTGGCCGGAGACATACCTGAACTCAGCCCCTGGTTCATAGACTTTTACACTCCTGTGCCTGTTGTCCGCTATTCAGGCAACGCTCCCCTGGCACGAAAAAGTCAGCCTGTAATGGTGGCGGAAAGCGCTGATATGGCAAAAGTTGATGAATTTAAAGAGGTTGAAGCAATGCCGGTTGAAGTGGAAAAAAGAGTTGGTGAAACAACCGTTACATTTGACGTCGCTGTTCCATACACCATTGCCCCCGACGGAAAGGTTCAGACCATTGAGATACAGAGAACATCAAGTCCTGCTGAATACAGGTATGTGGCCGTACCAAAATTATCACCCCACGCTTACCTGGCCGGAAACATTACCGGATGGGCTGAGCAAAGTCTTATAGGAGGTGAAGCCACACTTTATTTTGAGAACACTTTCGTTGGAAAATCTTATCTCAATGTAAACCAGCTAAAAGATACTCTAACCGTGTCGCTCGGAACCGATAACAGCATACTGGTTAAAAGGGAAAAAAGACAGGATTTTACCAGCAAAAGAACACTGGGCCAAAACAGGACAGATACATATTCTTATTTGATAACACTTCGCAACAACAAGCAAAGCCCTGTAAAAATGATGGTTTATTACCAGATTCCTGTTTCTTCGAACAGTTCAATTGAAGTCAACGCCCCGGAACTTTCAGGCGGCAGGCTTAATTCCCAGACGGGAGAAGTGACCTGGAATATTGACCTTAAACCGCAGGAGACCAGGCAAATAATATTGACCTATTCTGTCAGATACCCCAAAGATAAGACCGTAATAATTGATTAGGAAATCTGGTTTTCTGATGAAACTGCTTGGAAATATATTGTGGCTTTTGCTTGGCGGTATTGTCATCGCAGTTGAGTACTTTATAGGAAGTCTGATTTTGATGGTTACTATAGTAGGAATCCCCTTCGGCCTGCAGACTCTGAAAATGTCATATCTTTCAATCTGGCCGTTCGGTCGCACGAGTGTCGTAACTGAACGCTCTTCAGGTTGCCTGTATGTCATCATGAATGTCCTCTGGTTACTGTGCGGCGGAATATGGATTGCACTCACACATGCGCTGATAGGTTTCCTGCTGTATATCACCATTATCGGTATTCCATTTGGGAACCAGCATTTTAAGCTGACCGAGGTAGCTTTGAATCCATTTGGAAGGGATATTGTCAGAAAAAAGTAAACGCTTCTGCTTTAAGAAACAAATATTGAGTCAGCTCTGATACTGTAAGCCCCATGTTAACCCCCCGACCCCCTAAAGGGGGAGTGTCAAATAATGAGTCCCCTTTGGGGGATTAAGGGGTGGAAATAATAATTGGAATGAATTGGAATATTAAAGGTTTCCCATTAGTCTTCAACCCGGCTGGCAGGTTTACCGCGGGCCTCTGATAATTCCTCTCTGGGAATTTCTTATGAAGTTTATGATATAATCCCTGTCATCAGAGCTGGCGAATTCTTTTTCTACATAGGCAAGGGCTGTGGAGGTGTTCATTCCGTTCTGGTAGATTGCCCTGTAGATATTATGAATCTCGTCGATACGTTCTTTAGGGAAGCCGCGTCTTGTCAGTCCTACCGTATTGATTCCCATATAGGCAAGCGGTTCGCGGTCGGCTTTGATGAAAGGAGGCACATCCATCCTCACTTTTGATCCGCCGCCGATTATCACATGTCCTCCGATATGCACAAACTGATGAACGAGTGAGCCTCCGCTTATAATGGCCCAGTCGTCCACCTTTACTTCCCCTGCCATGCCAATGCTGTTGCCCAGTATGCAGTTGTTTCCCACCCTGCAGTCATGCCCCACGTGAGCATAAGCCATTACAAGACAATTGTCACCTACCACTGTCTTGCCTGTAGAGGCAGTTCCCCTGTTGATGGTGGCTCCTTCCCGCACAGTTGTATTATCGCCTATCTCGGCGGTCGTTTCCTCTCCCCTGAATTTAAGGTCTTGCGGTATGGCCGAAACAACTGCGGAGGGGAAAATCCTGCAGTTTTTGCCTATCCTGGCTCCGTCAAGAATTGTGGAATTCGGACCTACCCATGTCCCGTCTCCTATTACGACATTTCCGGAAACATAAGCAAAAGGTTCAACCGTCACGTTTTCTCCGATAACAGCATCCGGATGGATAAATGCCAGTTCTGAGATCATATCGGTTTTATTTATTTTTAATTACCTGAGCTGTCATTTCACCTTCTACAACCAGGTGATTTCCCACAAATGCCTGACCATACATTGACACTATTCCCCTGCGCAAAGGCTCAATGAGCTCCATCTTGAGAATAAGGGTATCTCCCGGCACTACTTTATGTCTGAATTTAAGCTTGTCAATTTTAAGAAAATAGGTGGAATATTTTTCCGGTTCCTCAACGTTGCTCAGAACGAGGAGTCCTCCGCACTGGGCAAGAGCTTCCACCTGAAGAACACCGGGCATGACAGCCTCATCAGGGAAGTGTCCCGGGAAAAAGAATTCGTTGAAGGTTACATTCTTTACTCCAACAACGGTAGTTTCGTCAAGATAAATTATTTTATCTACCATGAGGAAAGGATAGCGGTGAGGCAGTCTCCTTTTTATCTCCTCGATATCATAAACAGGAGTCATTGTGGGATCGTAAGCAGGAATGTTTTTCTGCCAGTGTGTCTTTTTTATTTCCTGTCTGATAAGTTTTGCCAGCCTGGTATTTGCCGAATGGCCCGGCCGTGTGGCAACTACTTTCCCCTTAATTGGCTGACCAACAAGTGCAAGGTCGCCCATAAGGTCAAGTAGCTTGTGACGTGCAGGCTCATTGGGATACCTCAACTCGGTGTTGTTTAAAATTCCTGCAGTATGTTTACTGATGCCAGGGCGGTTGAAAAGTTTGGCAATCCTGTCAATCTCCGCCTGTTCAACCTCCTTCTCAAGTATGACGACTGCATTGTCAAGGTCTCCTCCCTTAATGAGGCCAAGCCGGTGAAGCGGTTCAAGCTCGTGGAAGAAGACAAACGTCCGGCTTTTCGAAATCTCCTCTTCAAAATCATCAATGGAATCAAGTATGGCATACTGATTCCCGAGAATCTTCGAGTTATAGTCAATCAGCACATTTATGCTGAGGTGGTCGTCGGGATAAATAATAAGGTCAACTCCGCGTTCCTCGTCGGAATAGGCTATTTTCTGCTTTATTGTGAAATAGTTTCTGTCTTCCTTCTGTTCAGTAAATCCTGCCGCCTTCAATGCTTCAGTGAACTTCCAGGATGCACCTCCCATTATCGGAGCCTCGGGGCCGTCCAGTTCAATAAGGGCATTGTCGATGCGCAGTCCGTGCAATGCGGCCAGAACGTGTTCTATGGTTGCCACAGATGCATTGTTCTGCGTTAATGTGGTGCCTCGTGAAGTATCAGTAACATTCTCAGCAAGTGCTTCAATTATGGGTTTCCCCGGAAGATCAACCCTGCAGAATTTGTAACCATGATTGACAGGAGCAGGTTTAAAGGTTATTGTAACAGCCACGCCTGTATGAAGACCCTTTCCGCTTAGACTGACTTCCTTCGCCAGTGTTCTTTGTTTCTCACTCATCAATTTACGTTATTCGTAATCCAAATGCGGCTACAAAAAAATCAAAAAAAAATGAACTGACAAATAAATATTGTTATGAGATGCCATTGATGTTCAATAAATACTGATCCGAATCAGTGTTCTTTCCTGAGATTTTCAACCTCTTTAGCCAGGTCATCAAGTTTTGATTTCATTTCGGGCAGTTTTCTGAAAATCACGGCCGAACGCAGAAAATCCTTATGATCAATCGCAGGATAGCCGAGCAGGACAGAGTTTTCTTTCTTCACATCTCCGGGGATACCTGATTGTGCTCCGATTTTTGTTCCGTCTGCAATCTTCAGGTGGCCTGCAATACCGACCTGCCCTGCAAACATGCAGTTCCTGCCTATTTTTGTCGATCCGGCGATTCCTGTCTGACCAGCCATTACCGTATTTTCGCCTATCTCAACATTATGGCCTATCTGTACAAGATTGTCAATCTTCACTCCTTTCCTTATTACAGTTGAGCCGATGGTTGCACGGTCTATCGCACAGTTAGCGCCTATTTCAACATTATCTTCTATAACTACATTGCCTATCTGCGGAATCTTTACAAATTCATTGTCAGCCTGCGGTGCAAAACCGAATCCGTCGCTCCCTATCACTGTGCCGGCATGAATAATGCAGTTGTTCCCCACCACACATTCATGATAAATCTTCACTCCAGCATAAATTACAGTATTGTCACCAATTGTCGTATTGTCTCCTATATACACGTGAGGATAGATTTGGCATCCGTTGCCGATACTGCAGTTTTGTCCTATGTAGACAAAAGGACCTATATATACATTTTCGCCTGTTTTCGATGATGGTTCAACGATTGCCGAAGGATGAACGCCTGACCTTGCAGGGCGCCTCTGCTCAACAAGTCTCAGAAGAGAAGCAAAAGCTTCGTAGGCATCGTCAACCCTTATCAAAGTGGCAGAGACTTTTTCAGATGGCACAAATTTCCTGTTAACCAGTACGATTGACGATTTAGTGGTATAGATATAAGGTTCATATTTCGGGTT
>JABUEV010000160.1 GCA_013314865.1 Bacteroidales bacterium
ACCTCCGTCATAAGTCAGGTGACGTGTACAGGAAAGATCGTATGCTCGACAGCAAGACTTTCTTACATAAAGTTGGTGATGATCCTTCACATGACCGGGAAATATTCTCCAGGGCAATTAATAATGATTTAATCATTGATCCCGGAGAAATACCTGATGTGAAGTATGACAGAAACTGCAATTTTATATTTGGATATCTTGCGACTGCAGATAACAGACTAAAGGTCTATTATGCTCCCTATTCTGAGCTAAAAAAAGAAAAAATTATGTGGAAAAGACTTTTCAAACCTGACGATGAAATATATGATTTCATTCCTACTAAAAAGGATATTTATCTTTATACACCAAAGAATGCTCCAAACTTTAAAATTCTTAAAACATCTCTTTTTAATCCCGATCCTGACTTTGCTGAAATAGTCGTTCAGGAAGATCCTGATAGAAAACTGACTTCTTTTGCCTTAACATGTGATGGTTTGTTTTATACGCTCTCTGAAAACGGGATTAAAGAAGAACTCTATTTTCTTCCAAACGGGGAAAAATCAGGTCAGGAAATTGATTTACCTCTTGCCGCAGGTACTGTCAATTTAATGGCAAAGGGAATTAATTTTAGTGATATATGGGTTACTATTACAGGCTGGACAAGCGATTTTCAAAGATATCGTTATTCTGCTCAAAATAAAGAATTTTTGCCTGAAGATCTGTCATCTTCACCGCAATACCCTGAATGTGAGGATCTGATCGTGGAAGAGCTCATGGTACCTTCTTATGATGGGATTAAAGTACCTCTTTCTCTGGTTTACAAAAAGGGAATTAAGAAAAATGGCAAGAATCCGGTATTAATGTATGGGTATGGAGCCTATGGTCTTTCAAGCACTCCATCTTTTGATATAAGTAATTTACCCTGGACTTCCAATGATGGCATTATTGCAATTGCACATGTAAGGGGAGGGGGCGAATTAGGTGATCAGTGGCATAAAGCGGGATATAAAACTACTAAACCAAATACCTGGAAAGATTTAATTGCATGTGCTGAGTACTTGATAAACGAAAAATATACATCACAGGGGAAAATCGTAATTAACTCAACAAGTGCAGGGGGTATACTTGTAGGTAGAGCATTAACAGAAAGACCAGATTTATTTGCAGCAGCAATTCCTGTGGCTGGATTATTGAACACATTAAGACTTGAAGAAATACCTAACGGATCAGTTCATGCCATCGAATTCGGAACAGTAAAAGATTCAATTGAATGTATGGCTTTAATTGAAATGGATTCGTATTTGCAGATTAAAGATGGTGTAAAATATCCTGCTACATTGATTTTAGCCGGAATGAATGATCCAAGGGTGCCAGTCTGGCAGCCGGCAAAATTTGCAGCAAGATTGCAGGCGGCAAATGCCTCCGGCAAGCCAGTTCTTATTTTAGTAGATTATGAAGCCGGACATGGTGCGGGTGGCACAAAAGCAAAAATCTACGAAGAAGCCGCCGATATATTAAGTTTTGCCTTCTGGCAGACGGGTCATCCAGATTATCAAATAGAATGAATTTTCGCCTGACGTCAACACAATCTCTCAGGAAATCGCTACTTTCACTGGATAATTGTCAGGAATAAATAAATACTTGAATGTTAAATTTTTCTGTTAAAGGTAAAAAGCTTCTCTTTCTTTCTCTTTTAACATTTTTTTTATCTGCAACTTATTGCCAGGTCAAATTAATGACCGGAGGGAAATGGTATCGCGGGAATACCCATACCCATGCAAGATTCTCAGATGATAATGACAATAATGACGTTCCGGAAATTGCAGAATGGTATAAAACTGCGGGATATAATTTTCTGTGCCTTTCAGAACACAATGACCATTTGTTAAAAAAACAGATTTTCTGTCATGAGGAGATAACTGAATCACAAAACTTCATAATGATTTGCGGTCTTGAACTAAGCAAAACAAGACATCACACTGCCCTGGGAATTGATCAGTACATTGGGGACGAGATTTCTCTTCAGGACGGAGTGAAAAAAACCATTCAATCCAATGGAATTCCTATATTAAATCATCCTAATGATCCAAAAATAAATGCATCTGAGTTTATTTCCACTATTGGACTAAACCATCTGGAAGTGTTTAACGGAGGCAGGCCGGAAGACACTCATGCATCTGAACAGCTATGGGATTCAATTCTTTCAATGCCGAATGGCAGGATTGTCTATGCAGTTGCATCAGATGACAACCATTATAATAAATCAAATGTTGGAAGAGGGTGGATCATGGTCCGTTCAAATCATCTAACTGATAAGAGTATTCTTGAGAATATCAGGCGTGGCAACTTTTATGCAACCACAGGTATCATCCTGAACAATTACCTTGTTTCAAAAAGGAATGTCAGCGTTTCATCTTCTAATAGCGATACTATCCTGTTTATTGGAGAAAATGGAAAGATATTAAAGAAAGCAGCAGGGCAAAACGCATCATACAAATTTCGGGGAAATGAAAAATATGTCAGGATAAAGCTTACAGAAAAATCAGGAAAGTCTGCCTGGACTCAACCTGTTTTGGTATCAAAAGGTGGAATCAGAATAAAAAATTTGGAATACAATAACTGAAAGTATGGTAATTAATTAGCTTAAATCCAATGAATCTGAACCGGAATATATTTACTGCTTTGTTAATTTTTCTCCTCTGCACCTTTGCGTGCGAAACACAAATAAATCCGGAGCGTCAGTGGCCAGTGTACAGGGGATATCTGTCTTCGGGAGTATTAGATAATGCTAAACTTCCTGAATCGTTTAGCGTTACCAGTTCTGTCAATCTGAAATGGAAAATTAACATTCCCGGCCTCGGGCATTCAAGCCCTGTAATATGGGATGATCGGCTCTTTATTACGACCGCCGTAAGTAAGGCCGATCGGGAGGGCATTAAAATTGGCATTTATGGTGAAGGGTTCCCGGTACCTGACAGTTCTGTACATGACTGGAAAGTGATCTGCATTGATAAAAACTCCGGAAAAATACTCTGGGAAAAGACAGCATACACAGGAATTCCAAAAATTAAACGGCATCCAAAATCAACTCATGCGAATGCCTCTGTAGCCACTGATGGAAAATATGTTGTAGCCTTCTTTGGATCTGAAGGATTATATTGTTTTGATTTTTATGGGAACCTTGTATGGAAGAAAGATTTTGGCATTTTAAAAGCAGTTGCATTTAACCTTCCTTCAGCAGAGTGGGAATTTGCAAGTTCGCCTGTGATTTATAACGGCATTCTTATAATACAATGTGATGTTCTTGAGAATTCATTTCTGGCCACTTACGATTTACAAACAGGCAAAGAAATATGGAAAATCAGCAGAGACGATTATCCCTGTTGGTGCACCCCGAATATTTACCAAATCGGGAATAAAACTCTAATAGCAGTTAATGGATATAAACATCGCGGTGGTTATGATTTTGAAACCGGAAAGGAAATCTGGAGAATGTCAGGCGGAGGAGATGTCCCCATACCAACACCGGTCATCGGGAAAGATCTCATCTATTTCAATAGTGCCCATGGTCCAAGTTCACCAATTCTTGCAGTTAAAAAAACTGCTGTTGGCGACATCACGCTTAAATCAGATTCAAGGACCAATGAATTTGTTGCATGGAGCATTCCTCGAGGAGGATCTTATATTCATTCATTACTTCTTTACAAAGATCATCTTTACAATGTCAACTGGAATGGAACCATTCAATGTTATGACGCATATACCGGAAATGAAATATACCGCGCTAAACTAGGCAACAGTAAAAGTTTTATAGCATCTCCGGTTGCCGCAGATGGAAGGATTTATATAGTTGACGAAGAAGGAACCATATACATAATATCTGACGGAAATTCTTTCAACCTTATACGCGAAATACCGCTGGGTGAAGTATGTCTCACTGCTCCTGCCATTACAGAAGGAACCATATTTTTCAGAACGCAAAATTCACTTCTGGCATTTGGATCAGGTACACTATAACTATAACCGAAGAGACTCTTTCCCTGATTAAATCATTGGTCTGTAAGATAAAATACTTCCCTCCTGTATATCCCCGTTGTTGACAAATAAAAAATAACTTAATTGAAATAACTAAATCATAAAAATTTTGCCATACCTCAATGAGTCAAAAAGCCGGCTATAAATCAGTTCCCCTGACATTTAACAGAAAAGCAGTAATTGCATCCGCTTCTGTAACAAAAGAAGAAAATACCTTTCATGCCTTTGCAATTATAGAAATTCTACCTTTACAAATAAAGCATGACAATTTTTCGGATGTGTCATCCGGAAATGAAATAAAGTGCAAATTCTTATACTTATTCATGAGGAAAAAAGAGAAAGAGATCAAGAACGACTCTCTGATAAGGGAGATTCTTGACAAGTCTGATGTTTGCAGGCTGGGACTTGTTGATAATGATGAAGCGTATATTGTTCCTGTAAATTATGCCTGTGATGGTGAAGTAATATATATTCATTCTGCTCCGGCGGGACGAAAAATAGAACTGATAAAACGAAACAACCATGCAAGTTTCGAAATTGAGTATTCAAGTGAGATAATAAAAAGTGATATTCCATGCAGATGGACAACCAGGTATCGTTCTGTTATGGGAAGAGGAACAATCATAATTGAGAATGACCCGGAGTCGAAAAAGAAAGGATTGGATCTGATTATGCATAAATATGGTGCCGGAAAGGATTTAAGATATAATGAGGCAGATCTTTCAAAAATGATTATTCTGAAGCTTAAAATTGAATCAATAACCGGCAAACAATCAGGAAAGTGGGAGTGAGCACACTTTTAAACAACAAGCATCAAAATTAATTTTGACACCGGTAACAAAGTCATAAAATACTTTAAACATTAAGTAAATGAGATACAGAATTAAGGAGAATATTGGCAATCCGGAAAAGCTTGAACAGTTATATCATGAAGACAAAAAATTATTTGTATCAGGTTTTGAGGAGGTCTTTCCGGAAATTGAAGGATATGAACTGGCACGATTCTGGAAAATCAGGCTTGATGCTGAGAATATCAGGGAAAGCTTCTGGAAGGTTAATCTGTCAGAAATCTTAATTGTTTTAGCGGCATGTCTGACAGCAGGGTTCCTTATTAAGATGCCTGATATTTTTAATATCAGAATGACAAACATAATCTTCTATGAGAGGAATGCTGCCATCATTGTTTTTCTGGGGCTGACGATTTATTCTGCATGGATCAACAGAACTTCAAACTGGAAAAAAATTGTTCTGATCCTGATTTCTTTTGTAATTCCGGCAATTTATATTAACCTCTTGCCCTCATCTGTTGTCGGCAGTTCAGCAGTCAGGCTGGCCTATATACATCTTCCACTGCTGATGTGGTGCATCTACGGAATGGTTTTTATTGATTTTGATCTGAAGGATAAAATCAAAAGACTTGATTTCATCCGATACAATGGCGATCTGTTGATACTAAGCGGACTAATAGCCATTGCCGGAGGCATTCTGACGGCAGTAACAATCGGACTCTTTGAAGCCCTTGAAATTAATATTGAAGAATTTTATATGAAGAACATTGTGATAGTCGGAGTGGTTTCAGTTCCAGTCGTCGCAACATATATTATCAAAAATTACCCTGCAATTACCAACAAAATTGCTCCTCTGATTGCCGCAATTTTCAGTCCGCTGGTTCTGATTTCAGCTGTTGTATACCTTGCCGCTCTTTTGATATCAGAAAAAGATCTCTTCAATAACAGGGAATTCTTACTGATATTCAATATTATGCTGATAGGTGTTATGGCGGTTATTGTCTTTTCAGTGTCGGAGACTTCAAGAAACAGCAGGCAGAAATTCAGTGAAATGATTTTATTTTTATTGTCGATAGTGACTGTGGCAATTGACCTGATAGCATTATCCGCAATTTTTTATCGCCTGGGAAGTTATGGCATTTCACCAAACAGACTTGCTGTTCTTGGATCTAATGTATTGATATTGATAAATCTGGTGCTTATACTTTTAGATCTGTACAAAGTAAATTTCAGGGATTTATCTCTCATGAAAGTTGGGCTGACAATTTCGAAGTACCTACCTGTTTACATCATCTGGATTTTTATAGTGATATTCGGGTTTCCTCTCATTTTCGGAATTTAATTATTA
>JABUEV010000161.1 GCA_013314865.1 Bacteroidales bacterium
ATAGATTGATCCTCTGGCGGCGTCAGTGTTTCTGACGCTAACATTAGTTATTACAGGTATGCCGGATATTAGGGTTGAAGTTATTTCATTGGATGCCTTGCTTTCGGTTCCGTTGGGATATACTGCCACTATCCTGTAGGTATACTCCCTCCCGTACTGCAAACCCTGACCATTATCTGTATCTGTGAACTGCAAGGTAGAGTGGCCTGACACATAACCGACTTTGACAAAGCCTGTGCTTGGGGGAATTCCTGAAGTGCATGAATCAGCACTGAATCCGGAGGCCCCTTCCCTGCGGTATATGCTGAATCCGGAAATATAATCAGTGCCGTACTCTCTCCATGTAAGCCTTATAAATTTCCCTTCAGGCACGGCTTTCAGAAGAACCGGAGGAGGGCCAAGTACTTTAATATTAAAATTATCAATGTCAGAAAGTTTAACCTCTGCACTTAAATCGTCAGATTTAATTATAACACCATATGGCTGATTTCTAACCGCCTGGTGGCATGGTGTCCAGGTAAATCTGGCCGAGGCAAATCCGCTGATCGAATCAAGTTTAATAAATTGTGCCCTGCATTCAGGTATGGTAAAAGCTCCGGAAGTGGCTTTCAGGCTTATATGATCTCCATCAGGATCTGTTGCAGTTGCTATAAAGTCGACTGTCTGACCTGCCTCAACACAATAATCTCGTAATGGTCCGTTTTCAGGCGGCTTATTTTTGGCATCATAAACTTCAATCTGCATATCCCTTACAACAACTCCTATCTTTATACCGTTCCTCCATTCCTGTATCTCCATCGCAACATTGTATTTACCGGTATCCACCGGAGTATTCCAGATAAGGTCTCCGCTTATTGAATCAACCTTTATAAAATTTGATGCAGGAGGAAGCTTGTAACCCTCAATGGGTTTTCCGTCTTCCCTTGTGCATACGGTAAGCTTGTACGAAAGGCTGTCTCCGTCAGGGTCATAGGCTGCCGGGTTGTGAATGAACACATAACCCCTCGCCGCTTTATCATACGGAGGATTAAGCAATACAGGAGTATTGTTTCGTCCGATTGCAGGATTGATAAGAAGCGTGGTGGATATTGAAAAAACAACATTAACTGAGTTTGGGATGTTCTTAACACCCTCGTTCCTGTTCGGGTCCTGAACAATGATTCTGTAAACACCCGGGCCGGGGTAAGTATGGTTTATCCTGTAAATATTTCTTTTATAATAGTTTGGAAGATACGTAATACTCTCCCTGTCGGCAATCGATGAAGTATTGTCTCCCCAGTTTACTTCCAGCTGAGGTCTGTCTGCAAAACTGAGCGTATATGTGAAAGTCGTTATGGTTATCTCGTAAGTGAGATCGGAAATTTGTTTGTAAGTTATCTCTCCCGCCCTGTTGTGAGTAGCATAAAGGTCAGTCAGCAGAAAGGCAGTGAAAATTAAAATTATAGATTTTTTCATCTTTTCTGATTGTTCATTTTCCTGATTTAGTTCAAAACAAAAGTTTTTTCATTCTCTGCCGGGGTAAGTTTAACCCCTTCCTCAAAGTCATTGATTTTTACAAGCACCATATTTGCCTGGTCAGAATAAAGGGATGTCATTATTAAATTCCTGACCGATATGGTTCTTATATTCCTGTCACAATCGTATTTCAATCTGATGTCCATCTCATTATCCGACAAAGTTACCCCGTCAATTTTTCCTGAAAGTTTCTTTTTGTTTACTGAGATAAGAACTTTCTGATCAATATACCCTTCCAGAAAATCTTCAGATCTTTTCAGATCCGCCTTAAAATCTGATTCATTTGCTGTCCCTCCGTTGAAGCCTGAATCAGTCACATAGTCATCAAAATATATTTTCAGAAAGACATTCAGAACAGCTTCTACCTGGTCAAACTCTATTCCCATCATAGTAACATGAACAGGGTGATAAAACAAAAAGAAGAAAAGTAGAAAAAGCTTATTCATGTCAGGGTTCTTTCATTAAGAAAATCCTCAAAAATCGCACCAATTTGAAGCTAATCACTTATGCTTACCCGGTCTTTAAGGTAACTGACAGATCCGACCTCAATGAAAGAGAATCCTGACCTGCCCGTGAAATTTCCTGCCAGAACCACCACTATATCATCCGGTTTGAGGTGATCGGATTTAGTAAGATTATCCAATGCAGTGTGAATAAACCTGTCGACCGATTTTCGCTTTTCCTGACAGCTTGCATAAACACCATAGGAAAGAGCAAGCTCACGCATGGTTGTGGGAGAATAGCTCTGGGCATATATAAGCGTATAGCCTCTGTATGCAGCCATGTCCCGTATAGTTCTTCCCATAATGGTATCTGCAACTATTGCCTGTGCTCCAAGCCTCACTGCTGTTTTCACGGCAACTTTTGCCAGATACGCGGAAACCTCCCCTGTAACATTTACTGAAGGCAGATCCAGAAACTTTTCCTTGTTGTTTTCCACTTCAAGGGCAACCTTGGTCATAGTCCTCACAGCTTCAACAGGATACTTCCCGCTTGCAGTTTCGCCACTGAGCATCACCGCGTCAGTCTGGGAATAGATGGCACTTGCGATGTCACTTACTTCAGCCCTCGTAGGCCTTGGATTCGATATCATTGAATGAAGCATCTGAGTGGCAACAATAACTGTTTTCCTGCTGTTGATGCATTTGGAAATAATCATTCTCTGTATCCCGGGTATCTTTTCATAGGGTATCTCGATGGCAAGATCTCCCCTCGCAACCATTATACCATAAACATTTTCAATAATCTCATCTATATTCCTGACTCCCTCCTCATTTTCAATCTTGGCAATGATTTTTATTTTGCTGTTGTATTTATCAAGGAGTTGCTGGACATCCATGACATCCTGTTTTGAACGGACAAAAGAATGTGCAATAAAATCAACTCCATTATTTACTGCCATCTCAATAAAAACCTTGTCTTTTGCGGTAAGAGAGGGCAGGCAAATTTTTACACCGGGAACATTGACGCTCTTCCGCGAGCCCAGAATGCCTCCGTCCTCTACATAACATTTAAGAGCATCTCCGTTCACAGAAACAGCTTTCAGATCAATATCACCGTCATCAATAAGAATTTGCGACCCGACAGGTACATCATTTACAAAATTCCTGTAAGAGACAAAAATGGTACCGGGTATTGTTTTTCTTTCAGGGTTTCCGATAATGTCAACATAGGTTCCTTTTGCCAGTTCGAGAGGCTCATCACATATCGTGGTCCTTATTTCCGGTCCCTTGGTGTCGAGTAGAATTGCAATCCGGTCAGAAACCTCCCGTGCATTTCTTATTATTTTAAGAGCGCCGTCAATATCCAGATGTGCTGAATTGATCCTTATCACATCCATTCCTTCGTTATAAAGTGCCCTGATGAATTCGGGATCGCATCTTTTATCAGAGATAGTCGCAACAATTTTAGTCCTCTTGCCGGTCATTCTTTCAGGAGTTTTTTCTGGTTAATCCTAATATGGCTTCAACTGCCAGCCGGTAACCTTCAAGTCCGAAGCCAATTATGCTTCCTGCACAAAAACGCCCTACAAGGCTGTCGTGCCTGAATGTTTCCCTGTTCTGAACATTCGTGATGTGGACTTCAACAACCGGCGATTTGACTGATGAGACAGCATCAGCTATGGCAACTGAAGTGTGAGTGTAACCTCCGGGATTGATTATTATTCCTGCATAACTAAAACCGGTCTCGTGTATCTTGTCTATTATTTCGCCTTCGGAATTGGACTGAAAATAATCAATTGTTATGTCAGGATAGATCTTTCTGAGAGTCTCCAGCCAGTCCTCAAAGGAAATATTGCCGTACTTCTGAGGTTCTCTTTTTCCCAGCAGATTGAGATTAGGGCCGTTAATGATTTGTATTTTCATCATGTTAATTGCAGAAATTCAATTATCCGGTAAAAATAGGCAAAAATTATCAAAGCGGGTTACATAACATTTTTATATACTTTATGTTATTTTGCATCAATTGCTGTAACTTCCGTTTCTTTCCGGCGTAAAGCAAAACAAAGGTGATTTCAGTGGTTGCCGGAACAGGAAAGGAACAATATTTTAGATTATGAGTCTCGGCTGGAAAGAATCTTTTAAAAACTTTCAGAATTATCTGCGGCTTGAAAAATCGTTGTCTGAAAACAGCATTGAAGCATACATGAATGATATCAGTAAGCTTGAGAAGTATTTTTCAGGAAGGGAAGATAAATCACGCCCTGGTTCAGTAACCTACCAGGACCTGAAAGAGTTCATCAACTGGTATACCAATGATAATCAGAATGCAAGAACCCAGGCCAGAACGTTATCGGGAATAAGGGCTTTTTTCAGATTTCTGCTTATAGAAGGAGAGATCAATGAGAATCCTGCATCGCTTCTCGAATCTCCCAAGATAGGTTTAAGACTGCCTGAGGTTTTATCAGTAACTGAAATAGACAGAATCGTTAATTCAGTTGATTTGAGCAAACCGGAAGGTCACCGGAATAAGGCTATTATAGAGACATTGTACGGATGCGGGCTGAGGGTGTCGGAACTGGTAAATCTGAGGCTGACCGATATTCACTATTCAGAAGGTTTTGTAGTGGTTACGGGGAAAGGAAACAAGCAAAGGCTGGTTCCGATAAGCAATACTGCATTAAAGGAGATAGATCTTTACCTGCAAAAAAGAAAACTTCTTCCGGTAATTCATGATCAGAATATACTCTTCCTGAACCGCAGGGGGAGAAAGCTTACAAGGGCCATGATTTTTGAGATTATAAAGGATCTTTCAGCAAGGGCCGGAATAAAAAAGAATATAAGCCCCCATACATTCAGGCATTCATTTGCAACCCACATGATTGAAGCAGGGGCAGACCTCAGGGCTGTTCAGGAAATGCTTGGGCATGAATCAATTATGACAACTGAAATCTATACTCACATAGACAGGAGTTTTCTCAGGGATACTCTGATTTTATTCCACCCCAGGTCACAATGAGACAGAGGTTTCCATAATTGAATATTATGATTATCTTTGCACCTTAAATTTCAAAAAACAAATTAAACCCATATCAAATTCACACAACTATGTCAAAAGTAAAAAGAGTCTACACCTTTGGTAATAAAACCGCAGAAGGCAAAGCCGACATGAAAAATCTTCTTGGAGGAAAAGGGGCAAATCTTGCCGAAATGTGCCTTCTTGGACTGCCAGTGCCAGCCGGTTTCACAATAACCACTGAAGCCTGCAACGAATATTATAAGAATAACTGCACTCTCCCGAAAGATCTTATGCCGGAAGTATGGGAAGCCATGAAGAAAACGGAAAAAATCATGGGAATGAAATTCGGCGACCCTGAAAATGCACTGCTTGTTTCATGCCGCTCCGGTGCTCGCAAATCAATGCCGGGTATGATGGATACCGTTCTTAATATCGGACTCTGCTCAAAAACCATCCCTGGTTTCCTGAAGAAAACCAATAATCCAAGATTTGTTTGGGATTCATACCGCCGTCTCATTATGATGTATGCCGACGTCGTTATGGAAAAGGCTGAAGGAATTGACCTGGGCGAAGGAAAAGGAATCCGCAAACAGCTCGATGACATGCTTGATGAATTCAAGAAAAAAAGAGGATACAAGTCTGATACTGAAATTACTGCCGACGAGCTTAAGGATCTTTCCGAAAAATTCAAGAAAAAAATCAAACAGGTCCTTGGCAAACCTTTCCCTGATGACGCTGAGGAACAGCTGGTCGGAAGTATTCAGGCTGTTTTCAAAAGCTGGAACGGCAAGAAGGCTGTTTCATACAGGAGAATTGAAGGTATTCCCGATGACTGGGGTACTGCTGTGAATGTCCAGGCAATGGTCTTCGGAAACATGGGAGACACATCTGCTACAGGCGTTGCCTTTACACGAAATCCGGCAACAGGTGAAAACATATTTTATGGAGAATGGCTGGTCAATGCCCAGGGTGAAGATGTGGTGGCTGGCATAAGAACTCCGAGCCCGCTTAATAACGAAACAAAAAATGAACAGAACAAGCATCTGAAAAGCATGCAGGAAGCCATGCCTGAAACATACAAGGAACTCTGTGATATCCGTGAAATACTTGAAAAATCATTCAAGGATATGCTGGATATAGAGTTTACCATTCAGGAAGGCAAGCTTTATATGCT
>JABUEV010000162.1 GCA_013314865.1 Bacteroidales bacterium
TAAAAAATTCCTGATTGCCGGATTATACAATTCTGTGCCAAGAACAGCAAATCCTGTAATAATCATAACAGCCCTGAAATTCATCTGGATTCCTGTAAGAAATCCTTTCGAAAGAGCATTCTCTCCCGTCTCTGCTTTGGTAAACACAAATGCTGTTGCAAGAGTTATAAGCACAAACAAGGCCCAGAAACCAGGTTTTGAAAGTCTTCGGAATGCCATTCTGTACCTCAGCGACCATGCTGTAACAATAATAACTATTGCCGGAACCCAGACATGCCATGAAGTCAAATTCAGAAGGAAGAAAGAGCCAATCATAAGAAGAATGTTCGCAAAAAACCATACAAGGGAGTAGTCAAATTCTTGCCTGCGTGCGGCGGGCTGAGGGGAGCTCTGTTTATTAATCCGGGTTGTGGCTTCAAATGGTTTTTCTGTTGTCATTCTCCTGCCAACCCTGATACCGATGAATCCCGCAAACAAACCAAACAAAGCATAAACCACCAGAAGGATGAGAATCGGCAGCCAGGTGATATCCGTCTGTATATTTAATTGCTTTCTTGCCATTCCAAGAAGATTTACATATACATCCACAATATTGGAGCCATAGAAGATTATGTAATTTGCAATTTTCTGGAAAAGATTCCATGACATTGCCAGCATGGCACCTGTGAGGTAGCCCGGAATTGTCCTTCCAAGCATCCTGACAGATATTTCGAGGAGCACTGATTCAGCGAATATTGCGATCATTGGTCCGAAAATTACTGCACTGGGAGACATAGTTTTCAGAAGAGCACATATAAGGCCTGCCCTCCAGAAGATTCCCCTTTCCGGCCACGAATGACCAATCGATATCAATATTACAAGGCCAATGGCTGTCAGTATGTTTCCGCTGAAAGGAATTCGCAGGTTATGCAGAAAACTCCCGAGAACAATCTCTGACGCAGCCCAGATTGTCCCTATAATTGAAGCCTTAACCCACTTTTCACTCAATTCATTGCTGTTCATGTCTCAAAATGCAGATTTTTTCAGCACAATACCTGAAAAGATGATATCCGGCCCCCCATTCTCCTGCGATCTGAAAAAGAAGTGCGGGATTTGTTATCCTTGTGGCGCCAATGATGCTTACGTTATATTTAAACAGTAAGTCGGGTATAATACTTCCGGAGGGTCCTGTTACAATAACTTTTGAACCCCTCGATACATATGCCAGCAGATCATCTATTGTATCATTTACCAGTGTCATGCCTGTGATGATAACTATATCCGATTCAGGAATTATCTTCTTAAATTCTTCAGCCGGAACATAAAATTTCTCCTGGCCTCCGGAAAGTGCTTTTTCATCCATTTCCAGCACCCTGAGTTTAGCTCCTGATTCCGCGATCCTGCCTATATAGGACTGGAAAGCTCCGACAAGTGTAATAGTTTTTCCCGGTTCGGGCCTTATAAGATCAATTGGATCAGTATTGCTCAGAATCCTGTAAGTCTGATCAGAAATAAGACGGGATGAAATTGCATTCAAAACTGCTATCCTTAGAGTTGAAATTGCTCCTGATTCCCTGTTTGTCTCAAAAAGGTCCAAAACCCTCTGCCCCCTTATTTTAAGCGGAGTAAAATCCCCGAAATCTCTTTTGTCCTTTGAACAGCGGAAATTGTCTGTCATTGTTGAGGCAACACCGCAACTGTTGTCAGACAACCGGACCGCAGTGAGGAATATTCCTGACACAACCTCAACTATAGTGAGATCCTCAAGCATAGCCTTGTAGTTTTCTTTCAGCAGGCTAACAGTCTCCCGGAGTATCATTTTCTGATCTTTGGTTAGGAACTCAAGTGACAAATTTAAAAAAGCAAATAACAGAAACCAGTAAAGTCAGCAGGTAATTATAATGACAAAATAAATTTCTGATGCTGACATTTGATAGAATTATTTGCAGGAATATCAGCCCGGTTATAAGAGAATCTTTCGGTGA
Organism: Bacteroidales bacterium; assembly: GCA_013314865.1. GTDB lineage: Bacteria > Bacteroidota > Bacteroidia > Bacteroidales > VadinHA17 > LD21. The sequence goes on from JABUEV010000162.1 coordinate 1,965, forward strand.
CAGCTTATTATCAGGCTCCTGCTATCTTTTTTATCATTCCCCTGAATATAAAAAAATGCAGCGGGAGGATGGAATACCAGTATATTCTTCCCCACAATCCCAGAGGCCTGAAGGTTGCTGTCTGATGAAGAAAAATATTATTATCTATTCTGAATTCAAGCCATGCTTCTCCCGGCAGTTTCATTTCGGCATAAAGCAGAAGCCTTTTTTCACTCCTGTCTGCTATCAGAACACGCCAGAAATCAAGAGCCTCTCCTGATGAGATGTCGGTTTTACTTCTTCGTCCCCTCCTTAGACCGACTCCCCCGAAAAGCTTGTCTATAAAACCCCGTATGCCCCATAACCAGTTACCGTAATACCACCCTCTTTCTCCGCCTATTGACCATATATTTTCAAGTACTCTGTCAGGATCGTTTATTTTTATTTTCCTGATATCACGGTAACATCCATATACCGGAACTTCTGCATATTTAGACAAGCCTTCGCTCAGTTTCCCTGACAACAATGCATCTTTCCAGCTCGACACCACCTGGTTAAGCTCAACCTTTTCAAATGCTTCACGGATGGCATCCTCATAGGTTAACAGATTTATTCCCAGCAACGCAGTGAGGTTGTTTGGCCTGCAAACGACCTTAACCTTCATGCTGTCGACAAGGTTCTGAGCCAGCGGGTAGGATGTGGAAGTGATAAAATAAAGCCAGTAAGAAGAGAGTTTTGGAGTCATTACAGGCACAATTCCGATATATCTCTTTAGCCCTCTTACTTTGGCATAGCCTAACAGCATTTGTTTATAGGTCAGAATATCCGGTCCACCTATGTCAAAACTGTTATTAAATGTTTCTGCTCTAAGCAGAACACCTGCAAGAAACTCAATCACATTCCTGATTGCTATTGGCTGTGATGGGGTATTCAACCATTTTGGAGCAATCATTACAGGAAGTTTCTCGACAAGGTCACGGATTATTTCAAATGAGGCACTGCCTGATCCGATAATAATTCCTGCTCTTAAGGTTGTAAGAGGATATCTTCCGGAGGCAAGGATTTCTTCAACATTTTTTCTGCTTGCAAGGTGTTTTGAAAGCTTTTCCTCATTCACAATTCCGCTCAGATATATCACCTGCTTAACATTTGTCCTTTCTATAGCCGTTTTGAAATTCAATGCTGACAATTCCTCCATTTTTTCAAACTCCCTTGTTGTATGGGCCATTGAATGGATAAGATAATAGGCAGCGTCAATGTCAGGAGGAATAATGCTCAGAGACTCTTTATTAAGAAAGTCTGCTTCTATTACAGTAATTTTTGAAGAATTGAATTTAGAATTATTGAACCTTAGGCGGTCCCTGACACAACAAATTACTTCGTGTCCTTGATCAAGAAGAACCGGCAGTAATCTCTGTGCAATATATCCAGTGGCACCGGTAAGAAGGATTCTCATAGGAACTGCTTTAGGGTGAAGTTTTTAATCCATTAATATAAAGGGCAGTAAAATAAAACGGCAAACTGACTCATTCCAAATACGTTTGGTACCATTTCCCAGTCAAAGGCGTCAATTTAGATTGTTATGAACCCCTGCCCTGTGGAAGGCCAGCTTCTGTTTATGGAACGGAAATTGCCTGAAAAAAAGGGTCTCTTCCACGATGAAGACAATTCCCGGAAATTTGCTGAAGGGAGAAAGTTCAAAGAGCTGATGAGGGAATACTATCCCGGCTGTTGACATTGCGATTAATGAATTGTTTATTCAGCAAGCAATTTTTTTACGGGGTTGAATTTTGATCCTTTGAACCTGAAGGTTGCCGGAACGGGCCCAAAATAAAATCTTGCCAGGAATTCTCCGGTATTTTTGATTTCTGAAGTCATTTCAGGCGTAAGGCTAAACTTAAATTTATCATCTATCCAGATTCTTTCATCCATGTCGGCAAGCACTCCGGCAGAAGACCCTGTGCTGTCGGCCCCTGCAAAGGTCTGGAAAGCCGCACTGCTTCTTGACTTATATTCTGAAATGATATTGGAGAGACTGATTTCAAAGGACCTGGCTCCTGCTTTCAGATATCCTTTGTCTTCAATTCTGAAACTTCTTGTTGATCTTGAGACTACAAAATAAGCATTGGTATTATTTTTCCCCCCGGAGATTTCTCTTTCAAAGACCACATAAGCGCTGTTTATCTCGGTTCTTCTCTCAACCGGGCGCAGATTGACCCTGGCAATCAGCTTCCTGCTGTTTTTGAATTCGTCATCAAATTTCTGGAAACGGCTGTAATACATAGTTATGCACCCTGTCGACAGAGACAGAACAATTATCAGCATTAACAGCCTGGCAGGTTTCATAGTATTCAGACTCATTTTGCTTTTGGCGATTTAAATTTTACAGATCAAATTCCTTGGGCACAAAAGAATTAAAAGTACTTGCCACAATGAGACAAGGTCATTCTGTTTTTTCAGGTTGATTTTCCGGGCATTCTTCCTTTTTATTCTTTTTTGAAAAGGCTTTTGCAGTAAAGTAACCAATTATGAATGAAATAGCAATAATTATAATCAGCGGCAGATTAAAGCCGAATACCAGAAATCTTACTCTGGCAGCCTGGAGATTCTGACCTATGAAGATCAACATGATTGCAATAAGAATGATGTCTATTATCATTCCGGGAGTCAGGTTAATTTTATCGGAAATCTTTGTCATTTCATTAATTGTTTATCCCTTATTCTGTAACTTCTGAAGATAAATAAAAATCCCGAGAAAATAATGATTGCCAGAACAAGAAAAACGATCAAATCGCGCATCATAAATGTCGGATCCTTTTTAATAAGCATTATAAATCCCATTGCATTCACTGCAATTATCATTGTCATAAAGAAACCATAAAACAGAAACTGGATTCTGAATGAACTGCCGGGTCTGGTCCATAATAGGTAGACACTGATAATTCCCAGAGGAACGGTGAATCCCAGATCGAAAGTCCTAACAAGCCAGAAAGCTGTAGGTGCAATATCATATCCGCGGGTTGTGCCTGTGGAAATCACTTCCAGTATCTCTTTAATCCACATTGATGCAAAAATCAGCAGTAAAAGCAGTAGGAAAAAAGTATAAATCACCAGGCCTTTTCTGCTGAATTCTGCTTTTGTATCTGAAGGTAAAAGCGTAAGTGAATAAAGGAGTATTATCAGAGATGAAATCAGAATGAAAAGAAACCAGAAAGTATATTGTTCGTTATTGCCGCTGTATTGAGATGAACTCCATTCCCAGCCTATGGTATAACTGAGGGCATAGTAAATAAGATAGAGCGGGGTTATAATCAGAAGATAACCTGCCGCCGGCTTTCTGAAAATAAGTGAAATCGCGCCTGCAATTAGTACCGGACTGAGAAGGAACATGTTCACTATATCCTGCGCTATCAGCTGGTTGTTTATTACTTCTGCTGTTTTGTAGCGGATGTTATTGAGAAACAATGGCCCCTGCACTGCAAGATATATCAGTATCAGGGCTGAGGCTAATGCCAGTACGGCTACAAAAATTCTTTCAAAGCGGAATATGGAATTACTTTCTTCTGTATTATTCATTTTTTAAGATTGCAGTTAAAAATATTTTACAAAATTAAAGCTTTGAGTTTAGAGTCAGTATTTTCGGGTAATATTTAAGTTCAGCCGGGGGATATCTTAATTTAGATGACTGAAAGTCAGTCGTACAGCCTTATTTTTCCTGAATGTTAATTTAAATTCTGTTCTTGTTTGGCAAAAATAATGCTATCAATGCAACTAAAGCTTGCCGTAAATTTCAGCAAGGCTTTTAAAGCTGGAAAGGAGTTCATTGTAAAATGGAAGATCTCTCCAGTAAGCTGCTTCATTTGATTGTATAATATTGAGATTGGATTTTAAACAAGACAGTGGTGTATCGCCTGCTCCGCCCTCTTCGCCAGAATTTCGGGTCATTTTGGCTCCCCTGGATATAAGAAGTTTTGCAATTTCTGGTCCGTCTCTGTAGGGGCATGGCACAGGTAAAGGAAACGCCAGAACATGAAGGGCAGTATTCCCGAGCATGTCACGTGAGTTTGGATCAGCCTTTGAATCCAGGAGAAGCTTCGTAATTTCAATGTCCCTGTATTTCGATGCTAATAGCAGGGGAATATTATCTGTATCATAATCGGGGGGGAGATTAATTTTCA